>JAADFT010000227.1:7588-12806 GCA_013152765.1 Calditrichota bacterium
TTCTCGATGTTGCTCCTCGTCCTGGCCGACAACTACCTCCTGATGTTCGTCGGTTGGGAGGGCGTGGGGCTTTGCTCTTACCTTTTGATTGGCTTCTGGTACGAGGATCACTACAACGCCTACGCCGGGCGCAAAGCCTTCGTGGTCAACCGGATCGGCGACTACGGGTTCTCGCTCGGGATGCTGCTGCTGTTTGCTGTGTACGGTACACTGAAGTACGACGTGATTTTCTCTCAGGCGGCCCACGGAGTGGGAGTGTGGGCCCTTGGTGCAGTGACGTTGTTGCTGTTTGTGGGTGCCACGGGTAAGTCGGCCCAGATCCCGCTGTACGTGTGGCTCCCGGACGCCATGGCCGGTCCAACGCCGGTTAGCGCCTTGATTCACGCCGCCACCATGGTTACGGCTGGTGTGTACATGGTGGTGCGCTCGCATGTGCTGTACTTGCTGGCACCAGACACGATGCTTGTGGTGGCAAGCATCGGAGTGTTCACGGCGATCTTTGCGGCATCCATCGCTTTGGTGAACAACGACATCAAGCGTGTCCTCGCTTACTCCACAATCAGCCAGCTCGGCTACATGTTCGTGGGCGCGGGAGTAGGCGCTTTCGCCGCCGGCATTTTCCACCTCATGACGCACGCTTTCTTCAAGGCTCTGCTTTTCCTCGGAGCTGGTAGCGTGATGCACGCGCTTTCAGGCGAAACCGACATGCGCAAAATGGGCGGTCTGAAAGACAAGCTCCCGGTGACCTACTGGACGTTCCTGATGGCGACACTGGCCATCTCTGGAGTGCCCCTGTTCAGCGGATTCTTCTCGAAGGATGAGATTCTCTGGCAGGCATTCATCAGCCCGCACGGGAGCTTCTGGATCTGGCTCATCGGTGTGATCGCGGCGGGATTCACGGCGTTCTACATGTTCCGTCTGGTGTACCTCACGTTCCACGGAAAATCGCGCGTCCCGCCCGAACTGGCCCACCACGTGCACGAGTCGCCACCCGTCATGACCATTCCGCTCAGCATTCTGGCAGTACTGGCTGTAGTCGGAGGGTACGTAGGTGTGCCGAAAGTCCTCGGCGGCGGTCAGCACTTCGAACGCTTCCTTGAGCCGGTGTTTGCGCGGAACGCTGAGGAACTGATCGGTCACCTGCCGCACCATTCGGCATCGCTGGAGCTGACGGTGATGCTGATCAGTGTGATCGTGGCGTTCACAGGCATCGGGATTGCCTATTTGTTCTACATGAAGCGTCCGGACCTACCGGTTGCTTTGGCGGCTCGCTTCCGCGGCATCTACACGTTGCTGCTCAACAAGTACTACGTGGATGAGATCTACAACGCCCTGATTGTCCAGCCGATCTTCCACCTGTCAAACTCTTTCCTGTGGAAAGTCTTTGACGTGAAAATTGTGGACGGTCTGGTGAACGGGGTGGCTGCGCTCGTGGAAAGGACGGCCCAGCGGCTGAGACGTACAGAAACGGGGCTCGTTCAAAATTACGCGCTCGGGTTCTTGGTTGGCGTTGTGCTCATCGTCGGCTATTACCTGGTGAAATAGGACCAGACAACGGACTGAGGAAACATGAACACACTCGGGTTTCCGATCCTCTCTACCGTCCTGTTTTTGCCCCTTGTGGCGGCTGTTCTGCTGTTCTTTTTCCCCAAGGAGAAAGAAAACGCAATCAGGGTTTTCACCCTGGCCGCGAGTAGTCTCGTCTTTCTGATTTCGCTGCCGATCTACTTCCGTTTCGACGGCGGGTCTGCCGCATTCCAATTTGTCGAACAAAAAGTCTGGATCCCGGGCTTCGGCGTCTCCTACAAGCTTGGTGTGGATGGCATCAGCCTGCTCCTGGTTATGCTGACGACTTTCATCACGCCAATCACCGTTTTGTCGTCCTGGACCGCCATCACCAAGCATGTGAAGGAATTTCACATCAGCATGCTTCTGCTGGAAATGGGCATGCTGGGTGTGTTCATGTCGCTGGATCTGGTGCTGTTCTACGTGTTCTGGGAGGCCATGCTCATCCCGATGTACCTCATCATCGGGGTGTGGGGGGGACCAAGGCGAATCTACGCAGCGGTCAAGTTCTTCATTTACACGATGGTAGGAAGCCTCCTGATGCTGGTGGCAATTCTGGCGCTCTATTTCTACCACCAGCGTGTGACCGGCGTCTACACGTTTGACCTCGAACAGATCTGGCAAATTGGGATCCCGGCGCATTTGCAGGTGTGGATGTTCCTCGCTTTTGCGCTTAGCTTCGCGATCAAGGTACCAATTTTCCCCTTCCACACGTGGCTACCCGATGCTCACGTGGAGGCGCCAACGGCCGGCAGCGTGATTCTGGCCGGAGTGCTTCTGAAAATGGGTACCTACGGTTACTTGCGGTACTGCTTACCGCTGTTTCCTAACGCAACGCATCAGTTTGTCCCGCTCATTTCAGTACTGGCCATCATCGGGATTATCTACGGGGCCTTGGTGGCGATGGTGCAGCCGGATGTGAAAAAGCTGGTTGCCTATTCCAGTGTCAGCCACCTGGGTTTCGTGATGCTTGGCATTTTCGCCCTGACCATGCAGGGACTTCAGGGCGGTATTCTGCAGATGATCAACCACGGACTGTCAACGGGCGCGCTGTTCCTCATCGTTGGGATGATCTACGAACGTCGGCACACGAGGCTGATTGCTGATTTCGGCGGAATCGCGAAAGTCATGCCGATCTTTGCAACGTTCTTCATGATCGTGACGCTGTCCTCAATCGGTCTGCCGGGTTTGAACGGCTTCGTGGGCGAGTTCCTGATCCTGGTAGGTACGTTCCTGAGCAACAAGGTGTACGCGATCGTTGCGGCGACCGGCGTAATCCTGGCCGCTGTGTACATGCTCTGGATGTTCCAGCGTGTGATGTTTGGGCCGCTTGACAAGCCTGAGAACCAGAAGCTAAAGGATCTCAGTTTGCGTGAAATCGTCGTGCTTTTGCCCGTTGTGCTTTTCATCTTTTGGATTGGGCTCTACCCAAAGCCCTTCCTGGACAAGACCGAAGCGTCGGTTGAGGCATTGTTGAAAAGGGTAGAGGCTGGCAGGGCGGAAGCGCTGCTGGAACAGTCTTCTCCGCAGGCCATGACGCTGCAAACCGGATCGGAGGAAGCGACGGAATGAGCTTGACGATTCCAACGGTCAACCTGGCTGCCATCGGTCCAGAACTGGCGCTAACCGTTGGTGCATTGATTCTCCTCTTGTTGAGTCTTGGACGGTACCGCAGATCGACTGGTTTACTCCTCGCTGTTGCGCTGGGCAGTCTCGCTGTTGCCTTTGCGCTCGTAATCGCTGCGTGGAAGGCTCCGGTGGAGGCTTTCGCCGGTTCGGTCGCGCTGGATCGTTTTGCGGTAGGGTTCTCTCTGGCAATTTTGAGCGCGGCGACGCTGACCGTCTTGCTGTCTTTGAACGAGTTAGAACGTTCCTATCTGCTTTTGGCGGATTACTACGGACTCGTGCTTTTTGCCACTGTAGGGATGCTTTTCCTGGCATCCGCGACCAGCCTGGTCATGGTGTTCGTTGGACTGGAGACGCTGTCGATTTCGCTCTACGTGCTTGCCGGACAACGGAGAACACAGGCGTCTTCGCTCGAAGCCGCTTTGAAATACTTTTTGCTCGGTGCGTTCGCCACAGGATTCTTCCTCTACGGTGTAGCCCTCATTTACGGAGCGACGGGCACGCTTCAGTTACGTGAAATAGGAACGTACGTAGGGACTCATGGGATTTTCGGTTCCCCGCTGTTCGCCTTTGGTGTGCTGTTGTTGTTGATCGGTTTTGGATTCAAGATCGCTGTCGTTCCATTTCACATGTGGACGCCGGACGTTTACCAGGGCGCGCCGACGCCGGTTTCCGGATTCATGGCAGCAGGTTCCAAAGCAGCTGCATTTGCGGCTCTGGTTCGCATCGTGTTTGTTGCAGTGGGACCAACAGTGGTCAACTGGACGGCGCTTCTCTGGGTTCTCGCCGTTCTCACGATGTTTGTCGGAAATGTGCTGGCCGTTGTTCAGGATAACGTCAAGCGGATGCTGGCGTACTCTTCGATCGCGCACGCGGGCTACATTCTCGTAGCTATTGTGGCTGCGAACGATTTGACGAATTCCAGTGTCATTTTCTACGTGCTCACGTACACGTTTATGAACGTTGGGGCCTTCGGTGTACTGTCGGCGCTGGCTTCGCGCGACAAGGAGGCTTTGGATGTCCACGAGCTGTCGGGGGTGGGCTACCAGAAACCCTTGCTCGGTCTGGCGATGGCAATTTTCATGTTCTCGCTGGCGGGGGTTCCACCGACAGCCGGCTTCATGGCCAAGTTCTACGTCTTCAGTGCGGCGGTTAAAGCAGGCTACATCTGGTTGGCGATTCTGGGTGTAGTGGCTGCGATGATTTCGGTGTACTACTACCTGCGTGTGGTAGTGTACCTTTACATGCGTGAGCCCGACGGGGAGACTACCGCTTGGCCACGCTTGGTACCCGCCGTGGGGGTGGCCCTTGGGGTAGCGGTGCTGGCCATCCTTGGGATGGGGGTGTGGCCCGGTTCGGTCATGGGAATGCTGAGGCAGGCTGCGGCTTTGCTTTAGAAGGCCACGGCCGTCAAGTGCCTCAGCCTGGGAGGGGAACCACGGTGCCGGAGTTAATTTCTTTTGCGCGCTGAAGTGGGAGTGCCGCTAAGACCACTGGCGGAACGGTATGCCTGAAACGGGCAGACTCACGGAGGGGTCCATGCCCGGCCATCTACGCAACCCACTGCTACACGCCCGAGCAAAACCGAGCGCAGAAGATGAGCATCTGGCACGACAGCAGTTCGGGGAAATGGTGGAACTTGTTTGGCTTGCGTGGGCGCTGGTCGTGATGGGGTGTTCCGGCCCTGCCGAGCAATTGCCCCGACGGGGAGGTATTCTCTCCTACAATCGTAACCTACCTGACCACAGCCTCGATCCCTGGTACATCACATCTCTCGCTGAACGAGAAATCGCTGAGCAGATCTACGAAGGGCTCTTGCAACCGGACACGGTGACGTTTGAGCCTGTTCCGTGTTTGGCGGACAGCTGGTCCGTGGAAGACTCGGGAAAGACCTACGTTTTTCGCCTCCGGAAGGGTGTGCGATTTCAGGACAACGCGTGTTTTCCGTACGGACGGGGGCGCGAGGTGACAATCGAGGATGTCCGGTTTTCGTTCGAGAGGAATCTTCGTGGCCCACGGACGTCCT
>JAADFT010000228.1 GCA_013152765.1 Calditrichota bacterium
CGGAGCTGTAGGGCGAGCTTTAGCTCGCAGAGGAACTGTGGTTGTCCCTGCTTCGCCGGTCAGCCAGGCCCACTTGAGCGGGCGGATTTCCTGCGTAGCTCGGCGATTCGATCCCTGGGCGAAACCCGCCTGACGCCGGGGAGCTGCTGCTACGCCCGTTTCGTCAGACTGTTTGTGAGGCTCCGCGGCGGAGTGAACTCCACCGCTGCTTTGCCGGTCCGCCTTCGCGGGCCGGAATCCATCCGGGATTGGAATCACTGACTACAAAAGCCGAATCCGACTGAATCCGCAGAGCTAGCTTTAGCTCGCCGAGGAACTGTGGTTGCTCCTGCTTCACCGGTCAGCCAGGCTTACTTGAGCAGGCGAATTTCCTGCGTTGCCCGGGGAATCAATCCCTGGGTGGGACGGAACTGCAGTGCGTCTCCCAAAGCGAGTAGGGAGCAAGTCCCGGCAGGATCCGCCCGCGCACAAATTCCGGTCATTTCAGCAGGTCCGCCCCGTAGCCCGTGTGGAAAAAGGCACTCGCTGGAACCTGGGTTTTCTCCGAGTCGGGTAGTTTCCAGAAGAGGGCCAGATCTCTGCCTCCGCCTGCCTGAAAGTACTCGATTCTCAGCCGATGCAGGCCCTTTTCCAGATTCACCGTGGCTGATGCCTCCTGGCTACCGTGGAGACCGTCGTTGTTGATCAGGTGCAGACCGTCGAGGTACAGACGACTGCCGTCGTTCGAGCGGAGGTAAAACGTCACTTTTCCGGAGTCAGGCACCTGCACGTAGCCGCTGAAAACGAGTCCAAACTGTTCGACGCTTTTGCTTTCAGAAGGGAACTCCACGCTGTCGCAGACACCGATTCGGGTCGGCCTCAAGCGTTTGAGGCTTTCCGCGTAGCGCAGTCTGGCCTTGTAGAACGCGTAGAGCAACCGTGGTTGCAACCGACCCTGCACATGCACAGCGGGCATTGGTTTGAGGCTGATGAACGTCTTCTCCACGATGTAGCTTGGTGTTCTGCCCGGCACAAAACAACGGGCACGCACCCGGGTGGTCTTGCGCACGCGGAACGGTCCCCAGTACTCCGGACTGGTTCGTGTGGGTTCGGAGCCGTCCAGAGTGTAGGTGATTTTGCCCTCAGGATGATTCGAAATCAGCACAATCGGTTCGGAAACCTCCTCGAAGTAGCGGCTTGCGTCGCCGAAGGCCAGCACCGGTGCTGCTTTGCGGCCAGAGAGAATGTCTTCGCCCCAGTAAGCCCCGTCCAGCCAGATGGCGTCCCAGGCGGGCTCGGGAACTTCCTCGGGCAGTGGTTCGCGGTAGTCGCGTAGTTTCTGCAAGTGTCTCAGAATCCGTTCGACCGCGGTTTTGGGCTTTGGCATGCTGCTCGGTACAGCCCAGCCGAAATCGGCAGCCATCAGGAAATTGGGAAACCATTGATCCACAACGTTCGTGGCCCACTGCACAGCCAGCAATCCGAGGAAGTTTGGGTGGCCCTTGCCCAGAACCGCCCAGGAGTACAAATTCCTGAGAGCTGCGGGGTAGGGGTCTTTGGAGAAAGGTCTGTGGTGAGTTCCCGAACCGCCGGCCATGAGCACTCGCTGAACGCAATCCGGCTGAAGCAAGTCAGCCAGTCCTTCTCGCAACGCCTTCTTGTGCTCGGTGGTCACGCTGTCGTTGTACACCCAGAGACAACGCACCACGCGATCCTGGTACTTCGGCGGTGTCGGCGGTGCGTCGCTCCACACGATCATGGTGAGGTGTTTGCCGAACTTCTGGCCGATGCGGTCGACGAGGGGGAGCAGTCGAGCCAGGTGTTCCGCCTGTTTTTCTTCGGGAAGCTGGACTTCGTCCAAACCGAGGTGAACGACCGGAAAGCGAAGCAGCGGAAACAGCTCCTCGTACATGGACTGCAGAATCTGGTAGGTGCGCAGATCCCCCACGCGGAAATTGGCTTTGCGGACGTGGACGAAACCAGGCCAGTACTCCTGCGGGATGCCGCCTTCGATGACATCCGGGTAGAACAGACGTTTGGCCGCCGCGTGGCCGAGTGACTCGATCTCGAAAAAAACGCGTACGCCGAACCGCTCGCCGTAGCTGATCAACTCGCGCAGATCGCTGATCGACAGCGAGTAGGGGTTCTTGCGGCCAATGGGCAGCATGTCGTAGCGAAATGCGTTCAGTTCGTCGTCCCCCTCCCGGAGCATCAGGAAGTTCAGCTTGAACATGGCGGCGACGCGAATGGTTCGCTGAATCTGCGCCGGGGTGTACGGGGCCCGACCCGTGTCCAGCATGTAACCGCGCCAGGGGTAGTCTGGCCAGTCCAGAATGTGCAGCGCAGGAAACGTGATTCTCTCTTCTTCGTCCACTTGCGCGAGGTGAGCGAGTGTGACGAATCCCCAAAACAGACCCTGTGCAGTGTTAGCCGTGACTCGAACAGCCCACGGAGTGATGGAAATTTCGTAGGCCTCGGCACCTTTCTCGGGGAGCTGCCGGGTAACCGGGGGCAGATCGTTGGCGAGTTCCGGGTTGGCTGCCAGCAAGATCTGGCAGGGAGGCAGGTCATCGGCAATGGTCAGCTCGGGGAATTGAATGTCGAATTCCTGAGCCGCGAGTTCACGGAGGTTGTTGTAAGCGGTTGCTGTGGAGTCGTCGGACACGCTTGCGAAGGCGCGAACGCGAGAGCCGAGCACGAAGGCGCCGGTCTGCATCTGGATGACTCGCGGGGAAGGTAGAAGGTCGGGTGTCGGAAGGGCCGATCTTGCGGCAGTAGCGAGCTGCGGGACTACCAGAAACAGCAGCACAAGTTTCAAAAACCGGTTCACCAAAGCCTCCTGCAGATCCTCAACGTTGCTTTTTCTGGAGATCAAGAGCTGAATAAATCGTCCCTGAGAAACCAGGTTGCTGCGGAGACAACGTGTATCCTGTCGGGCACACTGACTGGGATTTCCGGAGTGAGCGTCAGAACCAGGCACACAGCTTGGGGGTAGCGCTCGCTTTCTCCTTCTCAGAAGGAGAAAATTCGCGAAAATTCTCCTTCTGAAAAGGAGACTTTCGGCGGTAGCGGATTCGCCCAGATGGTTCAGGAACCGCTGTTCCACACTCAAGCTGGCCCACCAGCCTGGCCCTTCAGTCCAGCCGCTCGGACTGTCGAAGCGAAAACGTCTGTTTAAGCCGAATGTCCCTCGAGCTTGCGCCCACAAGTACGTCGAATTCACCGGCCTCGGCAATCCAGCAGTGTTGCGTTGGGTCGTAGAAAGCCAGGTCGCGTGCAGTCACCGGCAGCCTGACCTCTTTGCTTTCACCGACTTCCAGGTGCACACGTTGAAAGCCCTTCAAGGCTTTCACCTCGCGAGGCAAACTTGCCTCACGATCCCGGATGTAAAGCTGAGCGATCTCGTCCCCAGCCCTGGGGCCGGTGTTGCGAATCTCAAAACTCACCCACAATGTGTCGTCTGGAGACAGGGAATGTGTGCTCAACCTCAAATTGCGGTACGCAAATTTCGTGTACGAAAGCCCAAAACCGAAGGGAAACAGCGGTTCGATCCCTTTGGCGTCGTAGTGCCGGTAGCCCACGTGAATCCCTTCGCCGTACACGAGTTCATCGTTGTCGCTGGGGTAAAAGGGAGCCGCAGGGTTGTCTTCGTAGCGGCGCGGGAAGGTGTCCGGCAGCTTGCCCGAAGGGTTCACGTCGCCAAACAGGATGTCGGCCAGAACGTGTCCTTCTTCCTGGCCCGGGTAGAAGGCTTCGATCACTGCCGGGACTTCGTGAATCCAGGGAATCATTGTGACCGGGCTGCCGTTGGTTAGAATCACCACCGTGTTCGGGTTTGCCCGGGCGACCTCGCGGATGAGCCGAGCCTGAGCTCCGGGCAGATCCATCGAATCGCGGTCCCAGCCTTCGGCTTCGTGTTCCTTGGTCAATCCCACGCAAACAAGCGCCACATCAGCCTGCCGGGCCAATTCTACCGCTCGTGGGTCGATCGGATCCTCGTGCACCGGCTCCATCTCGAGGCGAGCGATCGCTGTGTTGCCCAGCTCGTAGAACACCACTTCGATGTCCAGGGTGTCACCTGCTGTGAGTTCGATTTCGGCGCTCTTGAGGAGCCCGTGGTGGTTGCCCCAGTTGTTGACGAACAGTTTGCCGTTCACAAACAACTTGCTACCGTCGTTGCTGTAGATGCCAAGACGGTAGCGACCTGAGCCCGGGCTGAGTAGCTTGCCGCGCCAGCGCACGGAGAAGCGATCCGGTGGCACGCCGGGAGCAGGTGCGCCTTTGCCCCAGTCGAAATTGATCGCCGAATCGATCCGGGTCACCACGGGGCTGCCGCGCAGGAACATACCGCGGTAGTACTCGGCCAGCACTCCCGGCCTTCCGTCTGGTGTGCGCAGGAGCTTACCGGGCACAGCCGGCATTTCGTACCGAAATTCGACGCCTTTGGAGCACAAAACACGCGCTCTTCCGTGGAACCGCTCGCGAAGCGCCTGTAGCAATGACACGGAGTAAGTGGGCGTGGTTTCGGAGCTACCGCCTCCACCGAGACTTGCCTGGGCAGCCTTGGGGCCAAGCACAGCGATGGTACGAATTCGCTCCGACTTAAGCGGCAGCAGGTGGCCGCGATTCTTGAGTAGCACAACCGACTGCTCCGCCACTTTTCTGGAAAGTGCGCGGTGTTCGGGCGTATCCACAGCCCCTTTGCGCTCAGGTCCGTCGAAAAGTCCCAGGGTGAACATCACACGGAGGATCCGACGCGCCTTGTAGTCGAGAACCTTGTCGCTGACCCGACCGTTCTGCACTGCCACGAGAAGCGAGTCGCCAAAGTAGACTGGCGGGGACGTCATTTCC
>JAADFT010000229.1 GCA_013152765.1 Calditrichota bacterium
CTAATCCTGCACTGCTGCCTGCCAGCGCAGGAAGAGGTAGAACGACACCACGAACCCGACCTCGAACACACCGTAGGCCGTGGCCGAGTAGCGGTCCAGACGGCGGGTTCGGTCGTACAGTCTGTTCATCTCGCGGAGGGAACCGGCATGCAGGTACTTTCCGTAGGTTGCGTTCGCCTCGTTGCGCAGTTGTACGGCGGCCACACCGGCAAGCAGAGTAAGCGACGCCGAGGTAAGCGTCCCCACCCGCAACCGTTTGACGCGGCGCGGGTTCGTTGTGACACCCCCGAACGGCTGTGTGGGGCTCAGCCTCACGGTGTAAACACCAGTTCTGCGGTCAAGAACGAGCGTGGCGTCCCGGTAGCCAGGCTTTGTGAAGCGAAGTTCCCGCCCCCACATCCTGGGTTCCACGACCAGCCAGAACGGCGTCCGTCCCAGCAGCCGATTTCCCAGCCAGATCTGTGCGTCCGGCGGCTGAGAACGGATGACCACGACCGTTGGCAGGTGAAGCGTCAGGGTGTCGCCCGCCGCCACGGTTGTGTCCACTCGCCACACATGCAGCGGCGGCCAAAGGTTCAGGCGACGAACGACCGTGAACTCGTGCCGCCCCGGGGACACCCGCACGAGACCACGTGCATCAAAGGGCACTCGCTGAGAATCCACGAGCACTTCGCGTAGCGTCGAGTCAGCCGGCAGAATTCGCACCCACGCCGGAAACGCCTCACCCGAAGCCTGCCCCCAACTCGTAGCCGACGGCGCAAGCAGGAACACCAAAACAAGACCGACCTTGCCCACGATTCTCACTGCGTCTTCCCCCGCTTCGGCCGAAAACCGTAGACCGTGTACTCCTCACTCGCCACGTAGAGCCAGCCGTCAGCCTCAACGGGCCAGGTGCGCACACGTCCGCGTAGCTTCTTGTCCCACAGCCGCTCGCCAGTCGCCAGGCTCAGTGCGTACAGGTGCGCGTCGAGTGCGCCAATCCAGACCACGTCGCCACACACAAGCGGAGCCGTCCCCGCCGGCGCGGGCAAGGCAGCTTGCCAGACGATCTTGCCCGTGTCCTTCGTGAAGCAGTACACCTGGTGGTCCGCCGACGCGGCCAGCAAGTGCCTTTTCGTCACCGCGAAGCCCTGGTAGAAACGTCCACCAGCGCGGTAGGACCACACCTCCCCGCCGTCGGTCGTGCGCAGCGCTCGTACCGTGCTGTCCCACCCCGCGACGAAAAGCAGGGAGTCCCGAGCGGCAAGCGGGGCCACCACAGCGGCGCCGAGTCGCTTCTTCCAGACAGAGGCGCCGCTTTTCCAGCCAAGCGCCACAACCTCGCCCCGGTCAGTGGCCACGAACACGAGGGAATCTTCGGCGGCGGGTGTGCTCCTGATCTGCCCCCTCAATTCCACTTGCCAGAGCGTTTCGCCGGTCTCAAGCTCCAGCTCCGTCACTTTTCCGTAGGTAGAGCACACAACCAGTCGCCCCCTACGGACCAGCGGCTCACTGTCCACAAGCCCGAGCGCACGATGCCACATCCACTTTCCGGTGCGCAGGTTGTACGCGGCCACGGAGTGGCGCTCAATCCGTCCCACCACTACGTACACACTGTCGTTCGGCCAAACGCCCGTGACCGTGTTCTTGCCGTATTTGACCTTGCCGCGTTTCTTGCCGGTCTTCAGGTCCAGAAAACGCGTTTCGCCCTTCATCGTGGGCACAGCCAGCACGGAGCCTCGAACCAGGAGAGCTGGCCCGATGCCGCCAGACATGCGTTTGCGCCACACGCGCTCCAGCGGCGGTCTCACCGGGTCCCTGGCTACGCTGGTCCTACCCGGGTTCCCGCCGAGTTGGGTCCAGCGAGGCGGCGGATGGACAAGCGAAGGAGGGGCGACAAACGGTTGGCAGGCGAGAAAGAAAGAAAACAGGCCAGCGAAGGCCAGCGCAAGAGCGAGGGAGCGGGCGTTCCGGGCAACTGGCAGGTTCCGGGGCATCAGAAGTCCCATCCGAAGAAGACCTGTTTGAAAAGACCGTGCTGGAGCTCCGGGTGCAGGTAGCTGGTCAGGCGCTCAGGACTGCGGATCGTGAACTTCTTGCCGAAATCGAAGCGCAAAACAAGCACGCCACCGAACCGGAAGCGAATTCCGAACCCGGCGCTACCAAGCACGTCTTCGAGCCGATCGTCCCAGCCGTTCCCGAGGTCCAGAAACGTCGCTCCCCGGATGGCGCTGAAGGCAAGTCCACCAATCGGAAAGCGCAGCACAAAGCGGTCGATGAAAGGAAAACGCAGCTCCTGGCTCAACAGCGCCACCTTCGTTCCCCAGATTCGCCAGAACGGGTAGCCGCGCAGATCCCAGCTTCCACCGAGGAAGAACGGGGTCGCTTCCTTCCCTTCGTTGATTTCGGCCAGCGTGCGCACAGCAAAGCTCACCCGGCGGCTGAGACGGAAGTAACGCCGGTAGTCCGCGATCAACGTGTAGAAGTTCACTTTGGAATGCAGCACGTCGATCGTGTTGCCAAGCGTGAAGTTGTAGCGTTCCCCGTCCACCGGGCCGGTCGGTCCCCAGAGCGAGTTGTCCTTGATCAACGACACGAAGTTCGACACCAGCAGCGCTTTGCGCCGGTAGTTGAAGAAGTACCACTCTTTGTCCGAGTTCCGGATGTTCAGACTGCCTTCGATCCGCTTGAACGTGGAGAACGGGTAGCTGAGAGCCACAAAGCCACCGTAGCGGCGCTCCCAGAAGTAGTAGTCGTAAAGGTTGTAGTACCGGCCAGCGAAGTGGTACAGACCCACCGAGTAGTTCGTGCGGTGAGACAGGTCCACGCGAGCCACCGCTACGTTGAAGCTGCTCAGAAATTCGTCTCTCGTTCGCGCGTTGTTGTAGAGCAGGAAGTAGTACTGGCGGTTTCCGAGCATGTCGCTCAGCACGACCTGTGCGCCACCCGAAGTACCGAAAATCGGGTCCTGGGTGATCGCCGACTGAGCCACGTCGATGTCGAACTTGGGCTTGTAGGGCACCGTGCCACCGCGAACCTGCCCGGAAAAGCGCTCCGGGAGCCAGATGTTTTCGTCGGGTCGCAGGGAGTCCGGAGGCACGGCCTCTGCTCGCTGGTAGCGCGTCAGCACGCTGTCCAGCTCCCGGATGTGAAACGCGTAGTTCTCGAATGTCGTAAGGAGCAGGCTGTTCTGGTCGGTCCACTCGGCGTCGAACGCACCCGTGGGAAGGTTCGTCAACCTTCGTTGCTCCACCACGCGCGGCATCTCGAGCACGGCGGGAGCCACACCGCCACCTGGTTCTTCTGCCGCCAGCTGCGGCACCACGGGCTTGGGTTCCAGTTTGGCAAGCCACACGTTGAAAGCGCCGTCGCGGTCCGAGGTGTAGGCCAGGTACTGCCCGTCGGGCGACCAGGCGGGACCGCTCTCGTTGTGCTTGCCGTTGGTCAGGAACTCCACGTGTCCCGTGGCCACATCCATCAGGAAAAGGTTCAGGTAACCGTGTGCGCCGTAGGGACCGCGGTCGGAAGCAAAAACGAGCTTTGTGCCATCCGGCGACCAGGCCGGGTCTTTCTCTTCGTAAAAGTCGTTGGTGAGGCGCTCCAGGTAACCGGACCGGGTGTCCACAGTGTAAAGATCCGTCTTGCCGCCGTACTCGATGGCCACGAAAGCCACCGTGCGCCCGTCTGGCGCCCACGCCGGCGAAAAGAGGGTCACAAGGTTTTTCCATTCGAACGATTTGACGATGGCGCGTTTCCGGATGTCGTAAACGTAGAGAACGTCCCGCGGCCCGCTTTTCGACACAAACACCAGCAACCCGGCCGGGTTCACGTCCAGCTTGCTGCGCAGCAGGTGGAACGACTCGAATTTCGCCGAGCGCTCACCCTTCACAAGGACTTCGACATGCGGCTTCTGGCGCTTGTCGTCCAGGTTCTGGATGTAGATGTCCGAGTAGCCAATCCGGTTCGAAAAGTACACCACGTAACGCTTTCCGTCCAGGCGAACGAAGGCCGGTTTGATGCTGGAGCCCTCGAGCGCAACGGGCTTCAACACCATCTGCGGCAGGTCGTCATCTTTCAGCAGAGGGTAAGCGCGCTTCTTGAGCCAGTACAACCACAGTTCGTCGAGCTTCTCCAGCTTGGTCCGTGTGGTCAGCTCGAGGACCCGCGAAAACCGCTCGTCTTTCCAGGCGTTGTCGATCAGCTCAATGATCTTGTCTTCGCCAAACTCCTCAGCGAGAAAGCGAAGGAAATTCTGCCCCTCTTTGTACATCAGGAACGAGCCGTAGATCTGGTACATTTCGCGGAGCGGCACAAAGTAGCCGTTCAGCACCGCATCGCGGACAAACATCTCAGCCTGCGAACTCCAGCCCTCTGAGTAGAACTCGGCCAGTCCCTCGTTGTACCAGAGCGGCAGGTCGTTGTAATTCATCTTGCGGTGCTCTTTCAGCACGCTCACCAGCTTGCTGTGTGTGAACACGTGCACAAGCTCGTGGCGAATCACGTGCTTGAACTGAGAAATCGAGCCATCGGCAGGCACCACCACCCGGCCTTTCATGTACTCGAAGAAGCCGCCCACGCCTTCCGGCACCAGGTACGGGGTGGTGTTCGTCTGTTCGAAATGCGTGTGCGTGGAGTAGAAAATCAGCGGGATGCGGCGGTTGATGTGGTGGTTGAAGCGATCCTCGAGATACCGGTACGATTCCTCCGCAAAAGCCGCCCCGATTCTGGCGAGTTCCTCCATCTCGGGGTAGAAGTAGATGTCGAAGTGTTCCGTCTTCAGAATCTGCCAGTTGAACTGGTTGTACTGGACCTTGTTGCGGCCGA
>JAADFT010000230.1 GCA_013152765.1 Calditrichota bacterium
GTTTGCTCGACGTTGGCAGATGGCAAACCCACACCTGGACATGATGAGGAGAACGCTATGAGGAAGGTGTTTGGAACCCAGTGGCTCCTGATCGGTCTGGCCGTTCCACTCCTGATTCTTTTGGGAGTGACAACGACCTGGGCCCAGGAGAGCCGAACCCTGAATGTCGGGGATTTGTACTTCAGTACACAGGACGGGTTCTCCGACCACAACATTGTTTATCCGTTCTCGTGGTCGTTTGCGAGAACCATCTACAGCGGACCTGGCGACCATGAACTGGACATGCTTCAGTTTCATGGCATCACCGTTGGTCTAAAACGCCAGTGGACCGATCCAAGTGGCGTGACGCATCCCGTGCAGATTGCCATGGCGAACCGGCAAAAGTTCAGCGACATCGAGAAGGTGGTCGTGCCGGTGACCGGGGCATTCAAGCGCGTGTACCGTAACCCGTACCCACAGAAGATCCTGGATGGCAAGGATCGGACGGACGTACTGGGCAAGGCGGACCCGGTGGATGCAAACCTGCCGAGCGACGTGATGATCTACCAGCACAGCAAGTGCTGGCCCGACTACGGCATGGGCATCGACATCGAACGGTGGGACTACGCGTTCGCCAACCCGGACTACGACGACTTCATGATCATGGAGTACGTGTTCACCAACACCTCGAATGAGGTGAAGCACGACGTCTACTTTGCTTTCCGGGCTGAGACGTCGACGCATTCGTACTACGAAGACGCCGACCTGTGGGGCAACTACTACGGCGTGACTTACTGGAAGTGGGCTCAGGGCGATCCTACCGGCGACTCGCTGCGTATCTGGTACTCGTGGGACGCCAACGATCGCGGTGAGTCGGCGAAGGACACGAAGGGCCGTCCGGACCCGATCTGGGGCAATTTCCGGGAGCCGCAGTACTTCTCGTTCTTCGTGATCCACGCCGACAAGAGCCCGAGCGACGAGTCGGATGATCCGCACCAGCCGGTGAAGGCCGGGTGGTCTCAGCGCGACCTGTCGCCAGACCTCTACATCTCGACTCACGAGGCCGTTTACGACTTCCTGTCGAAGCCGTGGGATCCGCAGAACCCGACCTCGTACTCGATGATCTGCGACGACAACTACAACGAAACCGCGGACGGGATGTACCGTGTTCTGCGGCCGAACATCGACGTACGCGACTTCGACATGCTGACTGAGCAGGAAAAGACGGCCCTGTTCAGCTTCGGTCCGTACGAACTCAATCCTGGCGACGATGTGCGGATCGTGCTCGGCTTCGCCGGTGGCCACATCCCGCTGCGCTGGGCGATCGACGTCGGCCGCGCCTACAAGAACGGCTACGGCAGCCAGCTCGATGTGGTGCCGCTGCCGTACGACATTTACAATCCGTTCACGGGCGAGCTGATGTTGTCGAAGGGCGTGACGCTGGACGCCACGAACCCGTCCGACAAGGACAAGAAAGACGCCATCATCGACCTGGGTAAGGAGTACGTTTTCCGCAATGCAAGCAAAGCGATCCACGTGTGGAACGGCGGCAACGTGAAGAAGGGCAGTGGCCAGTTCAGCATTCCTCTCGCTCCGGCAACTCCCTCTCTCATCGGTACGTCGGAGAACGATCAGATCCGCTTGCAGTGGGGCAACGAGGCGGAAGAGGACACCCGCGCCGGTCAGATCGTGAGCTACCGGATCTACCGGGCCTACAAGCGGCCGCCGTCCATCACCTCGCCAACCGACACCACGTTCCTGCTGCTTGCTGAGGTCCCGGCGAGCCAGCATGAGTACGTGGACAAGCAGGTGGTGCGCGGTGACGACTACTACTACTACGTGACGGCCGTTTCGGCGAGCGGCGCGGAGAGCAGCCCGTTCCTGAACCGCACCGGAACCAGCGCGGTGCCTACGGATGAAGCTCTCACCGCCACGCGTGCGCCGGATCCCAACTGGCAGAAAGACGTTGTGGTGGTCCCGAATCCGTACCACACGGCTGGTGCTGAGAAGTACCCCGGCCGGCGCCTTGCCTTCCTGAACCTGCCGGCCTACGCCAACATCAAAATCTACACGATGACCGGCGACCTGGTGCAGG
The DNA here is from genome assembly GCA_013152765.1 of Calditrichota bacterium. Taxonomy (GTDB): domain Bacteria; phylum Zhuqueibacterota; class Zhuqueibacteria; order Oleimicrobiales; family Geothermoviventaceae; genus Geothermovivens. The sequence continues at coordinate 2,075 of JAADFT010000230.1, forward strand.
AGATCTACCACGACTCCCACACCGGTGTGGACGACTGGGAGCGCCAGGACACCTTCAGCACCATGCAGATCGTGAGTGGCATCTACATCTACGTTGTCGAGGAACTGGACGGCCCGCGTGGCAACCCGACGGGCAAGAAAGCCATCGGCAAATTCGTGGTCGTGAAGTGAGATGCCAGTCCTCTGCGGATGTGCTGGAGGGAGTCACTCGTTGAACGCTGGATACAAGAGAGGAAACGCTATGAGAAAGGCCATATTCGCGCTGCTGATCGTTGCGCTACTGCCCTTTCTGGGGTTGAATGTGGCGCAGGCCCAGCCGATCAAATACGCGCAGGCTGGGATGCCGTTCCTGAAGATTGATGTGGGCGGACGGGCTGCCCTCGCGGGAACGCAGATTGGCGCCCAGGGCGACGCCATGTCCGTCTTCTACAACCCCGCGCTGCTCGCACAGGCAGACGGTATTCAGGTGATGAGCAGCATCACAAACTGGATCGCTGACATCAAGCACTACGGGATGGCGGCGTCGTACAACGCCGGCAACCTGGGAACCTTCGCGCTGAGCTTGATCTGGATGGACTACGGCGAACTGCGGCGGACCGTGCCGTACCTGGGCGAAGATCCGACGTTGCGCAACATCGGTTACATCGACCAGGGCACGTTCCAGGTGGGTGAGTACGCGGTTGGTGTCGCCTACGCACGCTGGATCAGCAGCCAGTTCGCCGTCGGCGGCCACCTGAAATACGCCCACCAGGACCTCGGCTCGGTGGTCATCTACGACGAAATCCGCGGCGAGAACCGCACCCAGAAGAACGCCCTCGGAAACCTGGCGTTCGACTTCGGGACCCTGTTCTACCCGGGTTTCAAGGACTTCCGCTTCGGCCTGTCCTTGCGTAACTTTGCCGGGCAGAACGACTACTACAACCAGAGGTTCGAGCTCCCGCTGACCTTCTGCTTTGGTGTGGCGATGGACGTGATGAACTTCTGGACGCCCGAGTCGGACCGCAACATGAAACTGACCGTGGCGTTCGACTGGGTCCACCCGCGTGATTACTCCGAGCGTCAGCATGTGGGCATCGAGTACTCGCTGGCCAACACGGTCTTCCTGCGGGCTGGTTACAAGTTCAACTACGACGAAGAGGGCCTGACGGCCGGCGCTGGTTTCCACAAAGACCTGGGGCTGGTTGGCCTCAACATCGATTACACCTACACCAGCTTCGGCATCTTCGACTCTGTGCAGCGGTTCAGTCTGGGCGTGGCTTTCTAAGCACGGCAGATCCTTGGTCGCTACCTTCGACGCCGGTCGGAGGTGGCGACCTGATTCCGGCGGACGAGCAGAGACAACTGGTAGAACCGCGTCCGCATGCACAGGGGAAGCGAGCTGTGCGGAATCCAACTGCAAGGTGTCACCGAAAGGCGGGTGCAAGAGCACCGTAATAAGGAAGTAGCGTTTGCCAGCACGGGGAAACATCGCTGCGATGGCGGTACCGCTCTGGAAACGCGAGGTGGCGCTCTGGATTCGGCCAGTTCGCGAGAAGGCTGTACGCACGAAGCAGCGGGCAGCCGAAGCAATGTGGGAATGGCAACCTGCGCGCCCCTCTCCGTGCGTGGACACGAGAGGGGCGTGCGTATTTCAAGACGTAGCTGTCAACGGGCCAGAGGTGCGCAGTGTGAGGTGAAAATCGCGGTAAACGCGGTTTGCGGGAACTAACATCAGGTGCACCTGCGTTTGTCGAGTAGGCTGGTTTTGTAGCAGCCTGCGGTGCCGAAATGTTGCCCCGGGTAGGGGCTGAGCTGGTGGCTGAGACAAACAAAGGTAGGGATGGTACCATGAAGAAACTGGCGATTATTCTGGCCCTGTTGTTGTTTGCTGGTTGCGCACGCCTGCGACCTCCCGTGCTGCTGGAGGAGAGGAAGCCAAACTACCCTGAGGAGGCCCGGCTAAGGGGACTGGAAGGTACGGTCACGTTGCACCTGCTCGTGACCGAGACCGGCGACGTAAAGTGGGCAAAGGTGGTAAAGTCCTCGGGGTACCCAATTCTGGACAGCGCTGCTGTGGAGTACGGCAAAACGCTGAAGTTTAAGCCGGCCACGAAGCGCGGCAAGCCTGTCTCGGTGTGGCTCTCCTGGATCGTGAAGTACGAAGCACTGGCCGCGCAGTTCCTCCCGAAAGAGTACGTGGCCAACATGAAGCAGTGGTACGCGGAGTTGGAGCACCTCGGCAAGAACGATCCGCGACGCAGGGATCTGCTTCAGAAGATCTTGAGCGCGCACAAGGACTACGTTCTGTTCCTCAAGAAAAACCCGACGGTGAATCTGAATCCCTGGCTTGAGAAATTCGTTTTGCCTGAGGTAAAAAGAACGTGGATCGACTTCTGGGACATCTGGCCGCTGCGCTTCGCGCCCTACCACGACTTTGTTCTGCGTTTTGGTGACGACCCGGAGGCCGGCTACGCTGCAAACCAGCTCATCCTTTTGTTGAAAGATGACATCCAGCGGCTGAAACACGTGTTGCCGACGGACGAGAAGGTGTACGTGCGAAAAGACAGGCTGATCCGCCAGATCTACGCATTTCTGGCCAAAAACTACCCGGAGAGTTTGACGGGCGAGTACAGAGCGGAAGCCGAAAAGTACCTCGGCAAGTTGAGGTGAGTGAGGAGCAATGATACTGGCCCAACGGAGGCAGGGAAAGAGGAAACGGGGGCCAGGGAAATGGTTGGTG
>JAADFT010000231.1 GCA_013152765.1 Calditrichota bacterium
GAGAGAGGTAGAATTCGACCTCAACAAGGGCGGGTCCAGCTCGGAGGGACGACCTTCTGGTCGTCCGCCTGTGGTACCGATCGGTAGCGCGTCCTGGCTGCCTTTCCCGCTTTTTCGCTGGAGGAAGGCGCGCGAGTCGCTGTGCAGCGGCAGAGTCAATTCTACCACGCGTAGCCAGTTACGTTTGCTACGTTAGATCCGGGAGACAAGGCGAAAACTGGCGCGAGGCGTGTCCGCCCGGGATCAAATCCCCGGGCTAGCAAGAAAATCCGCCTGCTGAAGCAGGCTTACCTCACGCAAAGATCTGCGGGCTCCTACCTTAAGGAGACCGCGTTCGTGAAAAGTCAACCGCATTTTGAGTAGCAGAACCAAATTGTACAACACCGGGTTGGCCGGAAGAAGTCGCGGGCAATCTGTGGGGTGAGTGACTTTGTCCGCTGCAACAAAGCAAAAAGAAGTTCGCTGGGGAAGGTCAAGAACCAAGGGAGAGTGCGCGTTGAAACGTAGCTTGCGAGTGGGTTTCTGGGTGCTGATTCTCAGCCTGGGGTTGGGACTTCGGCTCCAGGCCCAGTCCGCCATCCAGTACAGCCCTGCGGCTGAGTCGCAATTCAAGCAGGCTGTCGAGCTCTTCAAGTCCGGGCAGATTGAGGAGGCGGCTCAGATCCTGGGAGAGCTGGCCGCAGCGAAGCCGCCTCACCAGCGATCGTCGGCGTCCCTCGTCCTGCTGGCCAAGGCTTACTACAGGCTCGATCGCTGCCAGGACGCCGTCCGCGCGGCTGAGAGTCTTCTCAAAACGTTCCCGAAGAGCCGCTACGTTCCTTACGCCCGGTACATTGTGGCTGGCTGTTACGTGAAGCAAGGCCGCAACCGGGAGGCGATTCCGATCCTTGCGGAAACGGTGGCGTCGACGGAGGACTCGGCGCTTCAGCGGGCCGCGTTTCGGGCTTTGGTGGCTTTGGTCGGGCGAGTTGAGCCCGCTGCGCTGCAGAAGATCGCGCGTCGCGTGCGAAACGACCGGGCGGCTTCGTACCTTGAGCTGGCGGAAGTTGAAGTGGCTCTTCAGCGCGGGGCGCTGTCCGAGGTGATCCGCCGAGGGCAGGACCTGGCGGAGAACACAGACGTCGACAGTGTGCGCAAGCGGGCGAAGGAGCTGGTAGCCATCGCACGGCAGCTCCAGCGCGGAAATCTGCGGATCGGCGTCATTCTGCCGCTGAGCGGCTACTACGCGGAGCAGGGCAAGAGTTTGCTGCGCGGAATCGAATTCGCTTTGAAGCGCAACAAGCCGGAGGGGCTGCAGCTGGATCTGGTTGTGCGCGACTCCGAGAGCAGCTTGCTTCGCGCCATCCAGGCTGCGCAGGACATGGTAGTGGACGACCGGATCATCGGCGTGATCGGGGAGCTCGAGGGCGACAAAAGCATTGCGATCGGTGCGATCACGTCGTCACACGGTCTGCCGCTTCTCGTTCCGGCGAGCAGCCTGACCGGCGTTGCTTCCGTTGGCGACTACGTTTTTCAGTTGAATGCTGACCTGGAGCGTCGCGGCCAGGTCCTGGCGGACTACGCCTACAACGAACTTGGGCACCGCACTTTCGCCACGCTTGGTCCAGCCGACGAGTACGGCAGACAGATCACCGACGCCTTTACGGAACGGGTGGACGAGCTTGGCGGTAGCATCGTTGCCCAGGCCTGGTACTACGACAGCGCTCAGGACCTGAGCCGCCAGTTCAAGGTGATCCGCAAACTGGGTTTCCTTCGGTTCATCGCCGACACCCTGAAGGCGGCCGACACCACGCTGGTCGTCGTCCCCAAGGAGAAGGTCGAAGCCGTCTGGAAGGCGCTCAACGACACGTTGAAGGCGAAAGCAAAGCCGGGCGACCCGACGAACCTGGTGGACGACGAGGACGTACCCGTGCTCGGCATCGACGCCATGTTCTTCCCCGTTTACACGGAGGACATTCCGTACGTGGCTTCGCAGTTCGCCTTTTACAACATCCGGGCTCACCCGCTTGGCGGCTCGTACTGGTACGCACCTGAGGAGCTGCGGAAAAACAGCCGCTACGTGGACGGTCTGGTGTTCGTTTCCGACTGGTTCCTGGACGAGAGCGACCCCGTGTACCTGAAATTCCGTGACGACTTTCGGCTGGTGATGCACGCCAATCCCGACCGCTGGGCCGCGTACGGCTACGACGCCATGAGTTTGTTTCTGAAAGCCATCCGGGAAGGAGCCTCCACACGCGACGAGCTGAAAGACAGCCTTGAGCAAATGGAGCACGTGCCGGGCATCCGGGGTGAGACGACGTTCAAGGGTAGCCACAGGGTGAACCGGGAGGTAAACATCCTGCAGTTCGTTGGCGGCAAAATCACCCGGCTGAAGTGACAAACGCAGGGAGAAGCGTGAGCGAGGTCTCCGCAAATTCGGCAAGCGCCAAGCAGGAAGAACTGCGGCGGCTGCTGCGCGAGATGGGCGCAGTGGCGATCGGTTTCAGCGGAGGAGTGGACAGCACGTTCCTGCTGGCGGTTGCCGTCCAGGAGCTTGGCGACAGGGCACTGGCGATTTTGATTGATGCGCCCATGATGCCGCGCTGGGAGATCCGGGAAGCGAAAGCGTTGGCCGACCGTTTGGGGGCACGGTTACGGGTCCTGCAGCTCGATCCGCTTCAGGTAGAAGGGTTTCGCAAGAATCCGCCGGACCGCTGCTACCACTGCAAACGCTTCCTGTTCACCGCGGTCAAGGAAGCGGCAGAGGAGGAGGGGATCCGTTGGGTCGCGGACGGTACCAACGCCGACGATCTGCACGAGGTGCGTCCGGGGCGCAGGGCTTTGAAGGAGCTGGGCATTCGGAGCCCGCTGGCAGAAGCCGGGTTGACGAAAAGCGAAATCCGCGAGCTTTCGCGGGCACTCGATTTGCCGACATGGCAAAAGCCGTCCAACGCCTGTTTGGCGACGCGAATTCCTTTCAACCAGGAGATTACGGTGGAGCGCCTTCGCAGGATCGAGCGCGCCGAGACGGCGGTGGCCGACCTCTTGCCTGGCAAATTCCGCGTGCGAGACCACGGTGAGCTGGCCCGGATCGAAATCGAGAAAGATCTGTTTTCGCGTTTCGCGGACGCTGGCTGGCGCGAACAAATTTCCCGCAGAATCCAGGATGCAGGGTTCCGGTACGTTTGCCTGGATTTGCTCGGGTACCGACCGAATGAACCCGGGAGGACCGACCTGGAGCTGGAACGGAAGGGGACGTGAGGTCCGGCAAAATGACACGGCGTTGGGAGCGAAAAGGCACCATCCGGTTGCGGGGTGAGCATTTGGAGCAGATCGAGAGACACTTGGTTCCAACGGGAGGCCTGGGTACGCCAACTCAGGTTGCCCGTCGCTGGATGCTTCAGGCGGCGCGGCTGAGCCTTGTGCTACTTGCAGGGACGGTGCTCACTTCCTGCAGCGGCGGATCCGGGTCGGCTCTGGAACGAGTCCCCGTGCCGCCAGGCGAGCGCACGAGCTTCCAGGTGGCGCCAGCCTGGCGTCCGAGCCTGGACCTGCAGGCCGACGTAGCGATGGTCTACATGGGCACCGACACAAGCGGGTACCGTTCGCGAATTGCCTCCTGGCAGGTGCAGGGGTACCGCACCTACATGATGCTTGCCGTGGGGCGCGGTGATCGGGATCGGTTCGTGCAGGGCAACTGGTTCAGAGTTGACGGCGCACGCGACGGGCGCAAGCACTGGGGGGACATCCAGGTCGACGCTCGAGGGGAGCGGCTCGCTCACAGCTCCAGAGGCGACGTGTTTTACATGGTTCCAACTCCTGCTTTTACAGAGTTCCTCAAAGTGAATGTGCGCGCTGCCGTCGACGCTGGCGCGAAAGGAGTGTGCCTGGAAGAGCCGGAGTACTGGGCCAGGGCAGGTTACTCCGCGGCCTTCAAGGAGGCCTGGCGCAAAGTCTACGGTCGGCCGTGGCAGGATCCGGGCTCGTCCCCCCAGGCCTGGATCGACGCGGCGCGGCTGAAGCAGAAGCTGTACGCGGACATCGTCAGCGCTTTGTTCGATGATGTAACCGCTTACGCCGGAAGACGTGGTGGTCAGGTGAGGAGGGTCGTAGCGACCCATACTCCTTTGAACTACGCGCACTGGGGAATTGTGAGTCCGGAAACGCAGTACTCGCGTTTGCCGACCTGTGACGGCATCGTGGCCCAGGTCTGGACGGGTACAGCTCGTACACCTGTGACGTACCGCGGTCTGCGCCGCGAGCGCGTGTTTGACCTCGCCTACCTGGAGTACAGCAGCGCGAAGAACATGGTGATCGGCACAGGCAAGAGCCTGTGGTTCCTGGCCGACCCCGTCGAAGACGACCCGAGCCACGACTGGGGGGACTACAAACGCAACTACGAGGAGACCTTAGTCGCTTCTCTGCTGCACCCGGAAGTGGCTGGCTACGAAATCATGCCCTGGCCGGATCGCGTTCTGGAACGGGAGTACTCGCGTCAGACCCTGAAGCTCACGGCGGAAGAGTTCTTGCAAATTCTCGAAAAGGCCCGGAAGGAGATCGAGGACGTCCGGAAAACCATTCCGGAGGATTCCGTTGCTGCCTGGCGCCATTACCTGGCCCTTTACCCCGATTCTGTTGGTGTGGTGATTCGTCGGGCTGGATCGCCGAATCTTGCCGGAGAGATCTACAGGTACACGAATCGCAAGCTCGCCAAGCTGCCTCGCAAGGCAAAGCAGCGCATTCCGCGGGAGTACGCGACGGAGCTTTTCGTTGTTGCCGACGCGCTTCGGCGAATGGATTCGATCCCG
>JAADFT010000232.1 GCA_013152765.1 Calditrichota bacterium
GAGCCGAGTTCGTCGTAGTAGCGACGATGTTGAGGGAGGACAAAGCGGACGTAGTCCTGGGTAGAGATCAGTTGCACGCTGTCGTCGGCCAGCCCGATTACGTCGCCAGGCTGCCAGTCCACGAGACGACGTAGTGCCTTGATTCTGTTGATGATGGCCTCGGTAAGGAAGGCGAGAAAATCACGCATCAGGTCGGGTTCGGTTTTGAGAAAAATGCAGGCGTTCTCCGGACCCAAAAGGCTGCAGGCGAGCGTGAACGGTCCGTCCGTACCCAGGCCAGCTCCCTCCACACGAGCGATGGGTCTTCCCTGGTACTCAAAACCGCACTGTTTCTGCTCGAGGAAATATCGGTAGAAGCGCAAGCCCTCTTCCATCAGATTCTGGGTAGGATCGGGCAGGCCCGAAGCCATGAGGCGTCTTACGTCCTCGGGTGACCTGAGAATTGGCTGCGTGTCCGGTACCTGACCCTCTCGGTAGACGACCGGACAACCGAGCCAGCCAGCTTCGTACACATTCTGGAAATCCACCCACAGAGTCCAGCCGTCGGAGGGCAGGCCGAGTTCCTGGTCCTGGAGAACGTTGTGCCGCACCCAGTCCTGAAATGCAAGCTGAACCCGCATCATGATGTCGGGCTGGGAGAAGTACGCCTGGAATGTAACCTCAGGGAAAGGGTTGCGGGCGGGATCGAGGAGAAGGACGCGCGGGTTGATGCCGAACACGATGGGTACGCGCGGAGCCTCTCCTCTCCAGAACAGCTTCCAGAGTTCGCGGACTTCTTCGTTGTGCTTGTCAACCGGGTAGCGGGAAATGTCCATCCGTTGTGTTCCAGCAGCGTTTGCGCAGTGTTTTTTTCTGCCCTGAATCTACAGTACTGGCGGGCAAGGCGCAACAAAGATTTCGGGAAAGTTTGCTGCCAGCGCTGCCGGGGCCTCAAGGGCAGTAGGCCAAGAAGGAAACTCTTGCGGGCCACGTTTCTCCGGATCAGAGCGCTTTGGGGAAGAAGTTGAGGGGATAAGGAGATACTGGGCAATCTCCCTTTGTGTTCAACCGACGAAAGCCCTTGGTTCCGTCATCCCCCAATCCCGAGCTTGCCCCGGCGTCCCCTCTCCTGACACTTTGCGGAAAGGCAGGCCACGTCAACGCTGCCCACGCGGGCTGATGTTACCGACATCAGAGGGACGCGCTTCTGCGCGTCCGGGTCGGTCTTTACGGGCAACGTCCCTCCGGATGGGAGAACTTTTGCGAACTTCATCGAGGAGATAAGGGGATACCCGGGATACGGAGATGCTGAGAAAGCACGTTTTGGCTTTGGCGACGAAAACTCCGTCTTCCTCTCATCCCCCAATCCCCAGCTTATCCCCACATCCCCTCTCCCAACTCTTTGTGGAAAGCGAAGCCAGGTTGACGTTGCCCGCACAGCTTTGCCTGTTTCTTTCTGCGAAAATACGGGCAAAGCGGGCTCCTAAGCTTTCACCAGGTAGTTGCGCATCATGCCAAGGTCCTCGTGCTCCAGGTTGTGGCAGTGGTACAGGAACAGGCCGGGGTAGTCCCGGAAGCGGAGGATGATTTTCATGCGCATGCCCGGCATGAGGAGGACGCTGTCTTTCCAGCCGTTGTCCACAAAACCGTCTTTGATTGACTCCCAGCCGGCCGACGGCGACCGCTCCAGCACCTGAAACTGAAGTCCGTGGACGTGCACCGGGTGAGGAATTTGCATCATCCCTCCCATCATCCCGGAGCTGTCGTTAACCAGCTCCCAAACTTCCGTTGTGTTGAGGCGAACGACCTCGTCGTCTGCCACCGAGGTCATCTGGAAGGTGCGTCCGTTGATGGTTGGTTGCATGCCTCGCATGGCGAACCGGAACGTGCGTGGCCGAGCGGCGTTCCGGGCTTCAGCGACCGGTATGCGCTCGACGGGCGAAAGCTGCCGTGGCAGGGTGCGTTTTTCCGATTCCTTTCGCGTAACGCGCACGCGAACGAGAGTGAGCTCGTCGCCATTTTGTGGCACGCTTTGGCCACGCTGCATCATGCCACCACCCATCATTCCTCCCATCATGCCACCGGAGGCGCCCGAGAAGCGGAGGGATTTCAAAAGTAGTTCGTCGCCCGGCGTGCGTCCGGAAAGGTCGAGCCAGATGTCCAGACGCTCCGCCGGTCCGAGCACGACGTACGGTTTTTGCACCGGGGCGTCAAGCAGGCCCCCGTCTGTGCCCAGCACAGTCACCGGAGTGCCATCGCTCCACGCCAGCTTGTAAATCCGCGAGTTGGAGCCATTCAACACGCGCAGCCTGTAGGCTCGTGTGGCAAGGTTTAGCTCGGCCTCGGGTTTGCCGTTCACCAGAATTGTGTTGCCGAGAAAGCCGGTCATCCTCTGCATCCGGTTGGTCAGGTACACAAGCTGGTTGTTGCGATCGAACGTGCGGTCCTGGATCACAAGAGGGATCTCTGCGTCCCCAGAAGGGAGGTCGAGAGCCTCTTCCTCCTGACCAGTCACAAACAGAAGGCCCGCCAGCCCCCGGTAGACCTGGGGTCCGGTTTTGCCGTGGGGATGCGGGTGAAACCAGTACATCCCAGGCCTGTCTTTTATCTCGAATTCGTAGACGTAGGTTTGTCCGCGCTTGATGGCGAAGCGAGGGTGACCGTCGTACTCCTGGGGCACATGCAGACCGTGCCAGTGCACGACGCTTTCCTGCTCGATCTGGTTGCGGAAACGGATCCGTACCTTTTGCCCTCTTTGGAATCGGAACACGGGCCCGAGGTAGGTACCGGGCAGGTTCTGGACCGCACCCTGCGGCCCGGCCAGGACCTCAGCCTGGTAGGACCACACGGCCGTTTCCCTCCCGGGCAGGATCGGTACGGCGTCGGGGCGGGCTGTGAGCTGGATGTCCACGTCTGGCGCGAAGTCCGGGTTTGGCCCGGTGCGTGGTTGAGTTGCGGTCCCCGAGCGCGTCAGCGGTTCCACAAGTCGGAAACCTGCCAGACCCGCGCCGAGGCTGACGGCTGCGTAGCCGAGAAACTTCCTTCTGTTCATGCTTTGCTCCTTTCGATCGGCGCCCAAGCTTGTGAGCGCAAAGGCAAATTCACCGGGCTCAGGCCCGGAGCTCCCGCTTCATTTGTTCGAACTGCTCTTTGCTGATTTCCCCTCGGGCGTAGCGCTGCTTCAGGATGCCGAGAGGCGATTCGTCCGCCGGCGGTCTCCCGCCTGGCAGCTGGCGTTGCCGACTGCTCTGCGTGATCTGGTTGATTCCCCAGATTACCAGGCCGATGACTGCGATCCAGAACAGGATGCCAAAGACTCCCATGCCGAACATCATGATTTGTTCTCCTTTTTGGCCTGGTCTCGCCAGCTCATGAATGGGCGGTTTCCAGGCCGTTTCTTGTTCGTTCCGTCAGGTGCCGGAGCGAGAGCTGCTCGTCCGAAACCCGGTTGGTGGCTCTCCTGGCCGGACAGCCAGGAGAGCATCAGGCGCTTTGCGGCGCGGTCTGTTAGGCGTTGCACCGGGTTGCCAGGCCTCTCAGGATGACGACCTGCTTGTTGTGCGTTTGAGCTTCAGGAAACGTGCGTTCACCGCTACGATCACCGTGCTCAGGGACATGAGCACGGCGCCCATGGCCGGACTCAGCAAAATGCCCTGGCTGTAGAGTACTCCCGCTGCCAAAGGGATGGCCAGCGCGTTGTAACCCGTGGCCCAGGCGAGGTTTTGCGCCATCTTTCGGTACGTCGCTTTGGCCAGATCGATGATGGCCACTACATCCAGCGGGTTGCTCCGTACCAGCACGATGTCTGCCGTCTCCACGGCCACGTCCGTGCCTGCGCCGATGGCGATGCCCACGTCGGCCTGGGCCAGGGCCGGAGCATCGTTCACGCCGTCGCCGGTCATGGCTACGGTCAGACCGCGTGCCTGAACCTCTTTGACCTTGGCGGCCTTTTCGTGCGGCAGAACTTCGGCAAAAACCTCGTCCAGGCCAAGCTCCTCGGCGACCCAGTGCGCAACCTGCTGATTGTCGCCCGTGAGCATCATGGTGCGAATGCCCATGGCCTTGAGCTCGGCGATGGCCTGCTTGGACTCGGGCCGGATGGTGTCGGCCAGAGCAATGGCCCCTTCAACCCTGCCGTCCACGATCACGAAGACGACCGTTTTGCCCTGGGATCTGACCTTGTCGACCTGGTCGTTCCTGACCTCGAGCTTCTGCGTCTTCAGGTAGCCGGGGCTGGCGACGACGACGTGGTGACCTTCCACCACACCCTGTGCTCCTTTACCGGGAATGGCGCGGAAGTCCTTCACCGCAGGGGGATTCTTGGCGAATTTGACGATGCCCGTCGCAATCGGGTGCTCCGAGTGGGCTTCGACGGCTGCGGCGAGGCGAACGATCTCCTCAGGGCTGTAGCGGTCGCCGAGAGACACAACGTCGGTCACCCCAAAGCTGCCCTCGGTCAGCGTGCCAGTCTTGTCGAAAATGATGGCGCGGATGTTTCGGGCGGCCTCGAAAGCAGCACGGTCGCGGATGAGCAGTCCGTTGCGGGCCGAGATGGCGGTGGAAACGGCCACAACGAGTGGAACCGCAAGCCCGAGAGCGTGGGGGCACGTAATGACCATCACGGTCACAGTGCGCTCGAGTGCGAAGGCGAGGTCTTTGTTGACGAGAGCGAGCCACACGAACATGGTGATCGCACCGCCGGCGATGGCGATCAGCGTGAGCCACAGGGCTGCCCGGTTGGCCAGGTCCTGCGTTTTCGACTTGCTGGCCTGCGCTTCTCGCACTAAGTCGATGACCTGCGAAAGGAAGGAATCCTTGCCCGTACGCTGCACTTCCACCGTGATCGAGCCTTCCCCGTTGATGGCACCGCCGATGACCTCATCTCCCGGCTTTTTGTGCACCGGTTTGGACTCGCCCGTCAGCATGGCCTCGTTCACGGAGGTTTCGCCTTCGAGCACGACGCCGTCGGCCGGGATCTTTTCGCCTGGCTTAACCAGCACCTTGTCGCCGGGCCGCAACTGGTCGAGAGGCACGTCTTTGACGGTACCGTCCGGGAAGATTTTGTGGGCATCCGAGGGCATGAGCTTGGCAAGCTCCTCGAGAGCGCGGGAGGCTCCCATCACGGATTTCATCTCGATCCAGTGGCCGAGGAGCATGATGTCGATCAGCGTGGCCAGCTCCCAGAAGAAGGTCTTCCCGGCGAGCCCGAACACGACGGAACTGCTGTAAAAGTACGCCACCGAGATTGCCAGGGCAATCAGGGTCATCATACCCGGCTGGAGCTTGCGCATTTCGTTCACGAACCCCTTGAGGAAGGGGTAGCCGCCGTAGAAGAAGACGGCCGACGAGAGAACGAACGCGACGTAGATGTCGCCGCTGAAACGGAGCGCAGTGCCGAGCCCCAGCAACTTCTGGACGAGCGGGGAAAGAAGCAGGATTGGCAGGGTAAGTGCCAGGGAAATCCAGAAGCGCTTCCGGAAGTCGGCTACCATGTGGGCGTGGTGATCGTGATGATCGTGTCCGGCGTGGCCCTGGTGAGCTGTGTGTTCCGATCCTGTGTGCGCATGCGTACCGTGCTCTGCGTGGTGCTGGTGTGCGTGATCGTGTTCACCCCCGGTGTGGGTTGCGTGAGCATGGTGCACGTGAGACCCGGATTCACCGTGCTGATCTGGGCTGTGGTCGTGCGGCCCGTGTTTGTGAGGTGCACTGGCTTTCTGCTTTTTCGTCATGGTCAGGT
>JAADFT010000233.1 GCA_013152765.1 Calditrichota bacterium
TGACGACTGTTGGGCTTGGCGCCTGGGCAATCGGTGGCCCGTGGCAGTGGGGCTGGGGGCCCCAGGACGACCGCGACTCGATTGCTACGATTCAACGGGCGCTGGATTTAGGCATCAACTGGATCGATACGGCCGCTGTGTACGGTCTCGGCCACAGCGAAGAAATCGTCGGCAAAGCGGTGGCGGGGCGACGGGATCAGGTGATCATCGCCACCAAGTGCGGTCTGGTTTGGGACGCCCGGGGTAGAGTCTCGGGGCGGCTGAAGGCCTGGAGCGTTCGCCAGGAGCTCGAGGCGAGCTTGCGTCGGCTTAATGTGGATGTGATTGACCTGTACCAGATTCACTGGCCCAACCCGGACGAGGACATCGAAGAGGCGTGGACCGAAATGGCCAGGGCCGTGGAAGAGGGCAAAGTCCGGTACATTGGGGTTTCGAACTTCAGCGTGGAACAGATCAAGCGTGTGCAGAAAATCCATCCTGTGGCGTCGCTGCAACCTCCTTACTCGATGCTGCGACGGGATGTGGAAACGGAACTCTTGCCCTTCTGCGCTGAAAATCAGATCGGAGTCGTCGCTTACTCGCCGATGGCAAGCGGATTGCTGACGGGGAAATTTACCCGTGAAAGGCTCCAGCAGCTTCCACCCGACGACTGGCGCCGACGTAGCCCCGCGTTCAACGAGCCGGAGTTCAGCGCCAATCTGGAGCTTGTCGAGAAGCTCAAGGAAATCGCGTCTCGCTTCGGGCGACCTGTGGCGCAGCTTGCAGTCGCCTGGGTCCTGCGGCGGCCGGAGGTCACCTCGGCGATCGTCGGTGCTCGAAGGCCCGAACAGATCGAAGAAACAGCGCCAGCCGCCGACTGGGAGCTCCCTGAAGACGTGATGAACGAGATTGAGGAACTCCTGCGAGCTCGGGCCAGCAAGCTCGGAAGCTGATTTTGGAGTGCGGTAGCTTGCTACCGCTTGTGACTTTGGATTGCGACAACTTGCTGCCGCTTTTCTACTCCTTAGTGAGGCTGCGGCAGCTTACTACCAGGTACCGAGGCGTTCCAGGAGCGAGCGGTACGGGCCGCTGTGGCGTTCAGGCCGGAAGTAAACGCGACGCATGTAGTCGAGGGCTCCGGATACGCGCTCGAACTCCTGGAAAAGCTGTTTGAAGAGTTCGCTTCCGGGAACCGAGAGGCTGCTGTCGAACTCGTACACTTCGTAGTAAGAACGTTCCCCCTCACGGGTGTACAAACTCATGACGCCGAGCTGCTCCACGTAATCTCGGAAGATGCCCGTCATGAACAGGGCAAAATCACCCACGTGTTTGCGAATTTCACGCTCGCGAAACGGATCAAATCCTGGCTCGCCAACGTGGCCGGTTTCTTCGGCTTCGAGCAACATGTCGACGATTGTCGTAAGCCTGCGTCCGCGCAGGTCGCGAATTCGGTAGATGTTCTCCGTTCGTGCGAAACGAGTCAGCAGATCACTGACGTACTCGGCGATCTGGCGGGAACGCAGGCCCAGGTCCTCGAACGCGACCCCTGTCCACTTTCGGAAAAACCGGTAGAGACCCGTCTCGTTGCGGCGTTCCGGGACCATGTTGCAAACCACCTCCTCATCCGTTGCTGGATCAGGGTTCGTCGAGCATTCCAGCCAAGCTGTCGTCTCAGCAAATTTTACGACATTCGTCGAACCTCGGATCCGTGAAGGCCGAGCATTGCGCCACATCCCGGTTGGAGCAATCCTGCATCTGGTGGCTCACACTGGATCCGTGCGAGTGGTCCCAGGCGGGGGTTGCGTATCTCATTTGAAATTTGTATTTTCCGCTGCCTGAAAGGCTGCCAGGACAAGTTTGGATTAGCGAGGAGGGTAAGGGATTTGAGCGGGAAACTGGACGGAACACTGAAGGAACTGCTCGACAACTCGAAAACCTTGACGTTGGCCTCGGGGACCGGCGCGGAAAGCTGGTCCGCCAGGATGTACTTCGTTGGTGACGAAGATGCCCTGTGGGTTGCTCTCAAACCGGAGGCGCGGTCACTGGCGAACATCCGCAAACACCCGGAGCGAGTGACGTTCACGATTGACCGCGGCACGCCGGACGTGTTTGCTCAGGGTGAGGGGCGGGCCATCGTCTGGGGCCCGGTCGACGAGTACCCGGACATCAAAGCTGCTCTGGTAGCAAAGAACCCGGAGATGAAAGCGTTCCTGGATGCGATCCCCGGGGTTGTTTTGGTCAAGATCGTGCCTGAGAAATTCTACGTGACGGACCACCGCGAGGGAATCTCCCCACGTCGCGAGGTCGTGACCGAGGCAGGAAGCAAACGCCTGCCCCAGAGCAAGTACTGGATCCAGGTGATGCGCTTCTTTAGCCTAAGCTTCACGACGTTAGCGGGCTTGATCGGCGCGGGTTTCGCGCTGACGTTCCCGGGCCACGTGAACTGGGAGCTCCTGCCGCTGGTACTCGTCGGTGCGTTTCTGCTTCACGTTGGTACCAACCTGACCAGTGAATACTTCGATTTCGCCCACGGCGTCGATCGCCACGACACATTCGGCGGTACCAAGCTGCTGGTCGAAGGCTACCTGCCGCCGCGCAAAGTGCTGTGGGCGGGCGTTGCAGCTTTTGCGGCAGGATCGCTGATCGGTTTCTACCTGACGATTCGCATCGACTGGGTCATCCTGCTCCTCGGTGGAATCGGTGTGGTTGCCGGTTACTTCTACGGTGGGCGTCCACTCGGCTTCAAGTACCGTGGCCTGGGCGAGTTCATGGTTTTTCTCACTTTCGGCCCGCTGATGGTGCTGGGCTCGTACTACGTGCTGACCGAACACTTTAGCTGGAACGTCCTGCTGGCCTCTGTGCCGATCGGTCTTTTGATTACCGCTGTTCTGTACGCCAACAACACACGCGACATTCTGAACGACGCGAAAGCGGCCGTGAGAACTGCGCCGATGAGCCTGGGGCTTGAGCGGGCGAAGGTCCCCTACCTGTTTCTGGTGTTGGGGGCTTACGTTGTCACGGTGCTGGCAGTGCTTCTCGGGCTCTTCCCGCCGGTTACCCTGGCGGTGTTGATCACGCTGCCCACAGCCCTGAAGAACGTGAAGCTGTTCAGGAAGATCCAGGCGTTCAATTCTCCTGAGCTCCTGACCATGGACCTGCGGACGGCGCAGCTCGTGACACAGTTCGGTGTCGTCTTTGCACTGGCCCTGGTTGTTGAAAAGCTGATCTGATCCAGCAACTGGCATGAACCGCTGCGACAAAGGAGCGATCGCCAGGCTTGCTCTGCCGCTGGCGGTCGCTTTTGTTTTGTGGGGGATCATGTTTGGCCTGCGTTGGGGTAACTTCTGGCTGCTGATGAGCATTTCGGCGGGCGCTTTGGCTCTGTGGGCTGCCGTGTGGGACCGCGCTCGTTTGTCCAAGCTGCTATTTTGGCGGTGGCGCTGGTTTCCAACCGGGTTTGCTCTGGCGGCGCTTTTGTACGGCGTGTTCTGGCTTGGCAACTGGGTGGCGGGCCGTGTGTTCCCTTTCGCCCACTCGCAGGTCACGGCCATCTACGGGATCAAGAGCACAACAGACGCCCGGCTGATCGCACTGGCGCTTGTTTTCTTGATTGGACCAGCCGAAGAAATCTTTTGGAGGGGGTTTGTACAGAAGCAGCTCGAGCGCTGCTGGTTGGGACGCTGGGAAGCGGTTGTGGTTGGAGCGTTGATTTACGCCGCGGTGCATGTGTGGTCCGGTAACATGATGCTCGTTGGCGCTGCTTTGACGGCGGGGCTGTTCTGGGGTAGCGTCTTGGCGGCGACGGAGAATTTGTGGCCCGGGATCCTCTCGCATGCCCTCTGGGATGTGGCCGTTTTTCTGCTCTGGCCGATTGGGGGCTAAACGACGCACGAAATTGCCCGGTTTTCTGCTGAGATGATGCCGACGATGGAAGGGTACAGCGAAAAATGATGAGTGCGGCACGAGCCGGCGGGCTGTGGAGGTACTACCTCGCACGCCTCAAGGCCTCTGAGTATGTTTTCATGATTTTGGTGGCGACGGTGATCGGCCTGGGCGGAGGGCTGACGGCGGTGGCCCTGCGCTACCTGATCGGCTTCTTCCAGTGGGTGTCTTTTGGGTCCTGGAGCAACCTGCTTGAGGCTGCCCACCGCATCCCCTGGTATCTGCTCATCTTCATTCCGGCCATCGGTGGTCTGATCGTGGGACCGATGGTCTACCGAATTGCCACGGAGGCCCGCGGCCACGGCGTGCCCGAGGTGATGGAGGCCGTAGCCGTACACGGGGGCGTGATTCGCCCGAGAGTGGTTCTGATCAAGGCGCTTGCTTCCGCCGTCTGCATTGGTACGGGCGGCTCGACAGGGCGTGAGGGGCCGATTGTGCAAATCGGCTCGGCGCTGGGCTCGTCCATCGGACAGGGGTTGAAGGTGTCGGCGCGCCGATTGCGCACCATGGTCGGGTGTGGCGCGGCTGCTGGCATCGCTGGCGCCTTCAACGCGCCGATCGCCGGTGCCCTCTTTGCTGTAGAAATCATCCTGGGTGACTTCGGTGTACCGCAGTTCAGCCCGATCGTGATCTCGTCGGTTGTCGCTACGGTGGTCTCGCGCTATTTTCTGGGCGACATGCCCGCTTTCATTGTGCCTCGTTACGAACTTGTCAGCGGGTTCGAACTTGTTCCGTACGCTTTGCTTGGCCTGGTGGCCGCTTTCGTTGGAGTCGGCTTCACGACGCTGCTGTACCGGGTAGAAGATGTGTTCGATTCGCTGCGGGTTCCGGACATCACCAAACCTGCCATCGGGGGCTGATTGTTGGCATCCTGGCGCTGGGATTCCCGCACATTTTGGGTGTCGGGTACGAGACGATCGACATGGCTCTGGCCGGAAGGGGTGTTTGGTACCTGCTTCTGGCACTGATCCTGCTGAAACTCTTCGCTACGTCCGTCACGTTGGGCTCGGGCGGCTCGGGCGGCATTTTTGCGCCGTCGCTCTTTCTGGGGGCGATGACCGGCGGCCTGCTCGGTACGCTGGTGCACCATCTGTTCCCATCCGTCACAGCGGGACCCGGTGCCTACGCCCTGGTGGGCATGGGTGCCGTTGTGGCTGCTACCACGCACGCGCCTCTTACAGCCATGATCATCATTTTCGAGATGACCGGCGATTACAAGATCATCCCGTCCGTGATGGCGGCGTGCGTGATCGCCGTTCTTCTTGCCACTCGTCTTAAGCGAACGTCGATTTACACGGAAAAGCTGGTCCGCAGGGGAATTGAGCTTTTCCAGCCGCTGGAGTTCAACGTACTACGGCGGCTGAGCGTGAAGTCCGTGCTCACGCGGGACCCGGTGGTTGTGAACGAGCAGACACCGTTTCGGAAGCTTGTGGATCTGGCGGTGAATTCCCCCCGGTCTGAGTTCTTTGTGGTGCGAGACAAGAAAGAGTATTTGGGCACCATTTCTGTGCACCAGCTTCGGCAGGTGATTCTGGACAAAGAGTGGCTGGACGAGCTCATCATTGCCCGGGATCTCGCCGACCCCACTTACCCGTCGTTGCGGCCAGACGACAACCTGGACATGGCCATGCGGCTCTTTGCGCGCGAGAACGTGGAAGAATTGCCGGTGCTGGACCAGGGACGTCTGGTCGGCTCGGTGCGGAAATCGGACGTGCTCGAGGTCTACAACCGGGAACTCATGCGGCGTGATCTTTCCAGCGGGATGCACGGCGCCCTGTCCTGGGTGCAACGCACCAAGACGGTGAACCTGGGTGAAGGGTACGTCCTGGCCGAGGTAGAAGCTCCACCACATTTTGCCGGAAAGACGCTGCGGGAGCTTAACGTGCGCGCCAACTACGGTGTGGAGGTTATTTTGATCCGAAAGTCGAGTTCTGGTAGCAACAACACTGTGGTGCCGTCGCCGGACTACCGCATCGAGCTGGGCGACACACTGCTGGTTGCTGGGACGAGCGAACAGGTGCAGCGGTTAATGGAATGAACGACACGGATTTTCACTTCGACCCGGTTGTGTTTCAGCCGATCGGCGTAATTCGGACTCCGTACAAAGAAAGCGCTCCCTACCAGCCAATCGACGGGGATGAAGGGGATTTCCGCCTCGTGCTGGATCCAATCTACGAGCAGGGGCTGAAGGGGCTGGAAACGTTCCGGTACATCACGGTGCTCTACTACCTCCATCGCGTGGAAGGCGATGTCGAGCTGATCGTTCGTCCTCCGTGGGCAGGGGGTGTTGCTGTCGGTGTTTTTGCCAGCCGTGCGCCGAACCGACCGAATCCGCTGGGGCTTTCGGTAGTCCGTTTGCTCGGCGTTGAAGGGAATGTAGTTCGGGTTTCCGGTCTGGATGTGTACGACGGCACCCCGCTTCTGGACATCAAGCCGTACGTGCGCGAGCTCGATTCCAAGGCCGACGCGAACTACGGCTGGGTGGAGCAGTTTGAGGACCGTGAACATCTGATCCTGCACATCAAGGGGATTCCTCACGAACACTGAAGCAGCGGGGAAGGGGCGGCATCTTGGAACGGAGTGCTTACCGGGGGCCAGCGAATCTGGGCGAGCCGGCTCGCTGGCGTTCAGTCTGTCGGAACCGAGTGTGCTTCTTCCCTCGTACCTAAGGCGTAAGCAGCAACTAAGTTTTCTCGCTTGTTGTGGGATGGTTCAGAACAGCGGATGAACTGCGCGGTCGCCAGCGCTTTCCTCAATAAGTCGCCGCGTAAAAGAGACCGACGACCAGCAGGTACATCACGAAGAGTCCCACGAACACGAGCGACGTGAAGTTGCTGACCAGAGCGCCGGCTTTCTCACCCAGAAGTCGCTTGAAGGTACGTACTACGTGCAGGTACCAGAAGAACACGATGAGCACCAGAGGAACAGCCCCAGCCAGGTAAATGCCGATCATCACGACGTGGTTGCGCAGGGGCACGGCTTCCCGAACCACTGTGACAGCTCCCATGGTGCCCATCGCGAGACCGAATACGAAAGCCAGGAAGGAAAATACGGGTAAGCTGGCTGGTTTTCAACGGGTCCTCCTGTTTCGAAATTGGACAGTCAAGATGCCATTCGGAGCCTGCGGAAACTGATTTCGCGCCTACGCTTGCAAACACCGTGCTAACTCTTGGCGATCTTGCTGCTTTTGGAGGAACGCACTCCCTGGAGAGTAGCGTTGCTCTGATCTACACCTGAAAATTCCCTGTGGGCTCATTTGCTGCCCAGGGACTCCCTGCATTTTGCGCGCAGACAGGGGCATGCAGCATCGGGTGGTGGACTTGCACTTTCGTTGGGGAGCCGAGACTGTTGGGCCAAGGAGGTGCTTGGAATGGAACGGATTGGATTCATTGG
>JAADFT010000234.1:0-2945 GCA_013152765.1 Calditrichota bacterium
CAAACTGCCCCAGGTCGGCATTCTGGGTACCGGCGCGATCAAGAAGCGTCCGGTGGTGGTCGAGGGCGACGCCATTGCCATTCGTCACATGATGTACATTAGCCTGACGTACGACCACCGGCTGATCGACGGACTGTACGCCGGGCGTTTCCTCCAGCGGGTTGTGGAGCTGCTGGAGAATTACAAGCCCGAGGTTGGGTTCTGAAGGTAAAGACTGAAGGCTTCGGTTGGGCGAGAGGTTTCCGATCTGGCTCAACCTGGAATCTGGTTTTGGAGCTACCCGAGAGAAACAATGTCTGAAGACACCTCCCGCCGCCCGTCGTGGCTGAAAGTGCGGATGCCTACCGGCGGGCAGTTTGCTGAAGTGAGAAAATTGGTGGCACAGCACCACCTGCACACGGTTTGCGAGAGTGCGCGCTGCCCGAATGTGGGGCACTGCTGGTCGCGTCGCACGGCCACGTTCATGATTCTTGGCGACGTGTGCACGCGGAATTGCCGCTTCTGCGCGGTGAAGACGGGCAAGCCCACGGCGGTGGATCTGGACGAACCCCGCCGCGTGGCAGAGGCCGTCAGAACGCTGAATCTGCGCTACGCCGTGATTACCTCGGTGACGCGCGACGACCTGGAGGATGGCGGTGCGTCGATTTTCGCGGAGACGATTCGCCAGATCCGCGCCGCTGTGCCAGGGTGCCAGGTCGAGGTGCTGATCCCCGATTTCAAAGGGTCGGCGGCGGCTCTTCGCACCGTTCTGGACGCCAACCCCGACGTGCTGAACCACAATCTGGAGACTGTTCCGCGGCTCTACCGGCAGGTGCGGCCGCAGGCGAACTACGCCCGGTCGCTGCAGGTCCTGGAACGCGCTCGGCGGGCTGGCTTTGTCACCAAATCTGGTCTGATGCTCGGGCTCGGCGAGAGCCTCGACGAAGTGAAAGAGGTCATGCGCGACCTGCGCTCTGTGGGCTGCCAGATCCTCACCCTTGGCCAGTACCTGCAGCCTACGCGCCAGCACCTGCCGGTGGCGAGGTTTGTGCCACCGGAAGAGTTCGACGCCTTGCGCGACTACGGACTGGCTATTGGCTTTCAGCACGTGGCTTCGGGGCCGCTGGTGCGCAGCAGTTTCCACGCGGACGAGCAGGCGGTACAGGCTGGCGTGGCAAAGCAGGTGGCCTGAATCTCGCCGGAAAGGGAAGAAACCGGAAAGAGCTCGCCCTGGGGCAGAAGAGCGGTGTTGCGCTTTTCTTCTCGCTCGTGGAACCTCACCTGGCGGGCTTAAGGGCCTGTCGTGGCGCAGGCTCGGGGTCTGCGAGTTTCGACTGATTTTTCCGCAAACGGGTTAGGCCGGCATGTCGCAAACGGAAGTCCAGCGTAGCATCGAGGATTCGCGCACGGTTACGGAGATTCTGGCGTTTCCAGCCGACGCCAACACGGCCGGGAACGTGTACGGCGGTCGCATTCTCTTCTGGGTGGACATGGTGGCCAGCCTTGTGGCCCGCAAACACTGCGGCTCAGCCGTGGTTACCATCCGGACCGAATTCGATTTTCGCGAACCCGTGCGCGTGGGCGACCACGTTCGCCTGGAAGCCTTCATCACAGCCACCTTCCAGCGTTCGTTCGAAGTGCAGGTGGACGTGCGAATCGGGCGGGACTACGGTCGTGAAGACCGCTTGGCCGGGCGCGGGTACCTGGTATTTTCGTGCGTCGACAGCTCCGGGCGGGCACGGCCGGTTCAGCCGGTCACCGTCAGCGATCCAGCGGCAAAGGAACGCTGGGCTGCAGCGGAGCGGCGGCGAGAGTTGCGGAAACAGTTGCGCGAGCTGGAGGAGCGGTAGTCGCGCTTTGCAGGAACTGGGGGGAGTTGAGCGAAAATTCGCCGAAGCAGATCTCTTCGGGCCACGGGCTCCGGAAAGGCAGCGTTTTCTGCTCGGCCTGGCAATCCGAATCTGTGTAGCACCGGAAACGACGCGAGGCACGGAAGAACGGGAGGACTGGATGGCGGAGGTAAAACTTCCTGAGCTTGGCAAGATCGACAGAAAATTCTTCGACGAGGTGATTTACCCCCGACTCGGGGCGAAAGACGAGGCCGTGATTCTGGGGCCACAGCACGGCGTCGATTTCGGCGTGGTGGAAATCGGCGACTTCGTGATGGTTTCTTCAGCCGACCCGGTCTACATTGCGCCTGCTCTCGGTTGGGAACGGGCAGCCTGGTTTGCCCTGCACATTCTGGCAAGCGACGTGGCCGTGAGCGGCATCCGCCCTCGTTACCTGTCGATCGACCTGAACCTGCCTCCGGAAATGACGGAGGAGATCCTGGAGAAGATCTGGGACACGATTCACCGCGAGGCGGAAAAACTGGGGATTGCGATCGTCAGTGGCCACACGGCGCGCTACGCTGGCTGCAACTACCCGATGGTGGGCGGCGCCACGATCATGGGCGTGGACCACAAGGCGAAGCTGGTGGACCCACGTTCTGTGCAGGTGGGCGACGTGGTGATTGTGACCAAGGGGCCCGCTGTGGAGACCACGGGCCTGATGTCGGTTCAATTCCCGGAATTCATCGAGGAAGCTTACGACGCCGAGACCGTGAAACGAGCTCAGGACGTTTTCTACCAGATGAGCGTGGTGAAAGACTGCGCGTTGCTCTCGGAAGTTGGTGGGGTGCACGCCATGCACGACGCCACCGAGTGCGGCGTGTGGGGCGGACTCTACGAGATGGCCGAGGCTGGTAACTACGGCTTGAAGATCTACCCGGAAAAGATCATCGTGCAGGACGTTGTGGACAAGGTTTGCAAAGTTTTCGACATTGACCCGTTCAAGGCCATCAGCGAAGGCACGTTGATTGCAGTGGTTGCACCCGAGAAGGCCGATGAGGCGCTCAAAACCCTGGCCACTGAGGGAATTTCGGCCAGTGTGGTTGGAGAAGTGACACCTCGGGAAGAGGGTACCTG
>JAADFT010000234.1:2971-7745 GCA_013152765.1 Calditrichota bacterium
CGGAGGGAACCGCTGGAACACCCGGGAGTGGACCCCTTCTGGATTCGTTTCGAGGAGTACCTGGCCAAACAGCAGGAGCGGAAGGGTTCAGCGGGCTGAACTGGTCAGCTTCACTGGGACGCACACAGAGGGGTCGCACGAAGTCTGTCGCTGTGCGGCCCCTGTTTGCATGGGCGCGAGGTGGCGCCGGGGTAACCCTCTTGAAATTCTCCGAAGCGTGGTGAGGGCGATTCGGTTCGATTTTTGGCGGCACTTTTTTCTCGGGGCTTACGGTAGCAGGCGGGGCCGGACTTTTGGCGGCTTTGTCGAGATTCGTCAGCGGGGAACCCATCTGCTTGAACGGCGTTAGGAACTTCCACAACCGGGACACAGGCGGGAGCAAGTGAAGCGAAGCGGAAAATCGGAAGCGGACAGGATGTTCGAGAATCGCCTGGAACGTCTCCGCAGGCGCGTGAGGGCCGCGCGTGACCTGGGCAAACTTTACCGGGTCGTCGCGGAGGGGTTCGCCCGTTTGCTGGATGCGGACCGGGTGCTGGTCCTGCACGAGCTGGACTGCATGCGCGGCCTCGAAGCCGTGTACGCCCTGCCGCGTCCGGACGACGGCAGCTTGCCTCCGGTCAGCATTTCCCGGGACGACTCGTTCTACGACTACTTGAAGACGACGAGACGTGCCCTGGTCATGCTTCACTCCCCCTGGGTACAGGAGAGGTCCCCTGGCTCCAAAGTGCTTCCCGAGCTGCTCAAGAGCGGCTGGAGGGTCGCGGTCCCGCTTCAGCAGCTGGACATGCTGGTTGGCGTGGTCTTGCTGGGGCCGATTGGAGTCGATCTGACCAGGTTGAGCTACCGTCGCGCCATTCGTCGGCTGTCGGAGCTGATCGCTTACGCCGCTGTCACCCTGCTCATGTTCCAGCGGCTGCAGCAGGAGGCCAAAGAGAAGGCCACTCTGCTCGAAGTGGCCAAGAAAATCAGCTCCTCGCTGGACCTGATGGAAGTGCTGGAACTGGTCGTGGAAGCTGTGCGGCAGGTTGTGCCGTGCGAACATGCCACCGTGTTCCTGATCGACCGCGAGCGCGACGAGCTGAAACACGCCGTCTACCGCGGCAGCGGTAGAGCTGTGATCAAGAATTTCCGGCTCAAGCTCGGGCAGGGTCTGGTCGGCTGGGTTGCCATCACGGGGCAGCCGGTGGTGATCGACAACGTCCTGGAGGATGAGCGCTACTACCGCCTTTTCCCGGACTCTCGCTCCGAGCTCGACGTTCCTCTGGTTCGCGGCGATAAGATCCTTGGCGTGATCAGCCTCGAATCCCGGCGCGAGCGGGCTTTCACTGAGCACCACCTGGAGCTGGCGAAGGCGTTCGCGGCGCAGGCGGCGGTGGCCATCGAAAATGCGCTGCTTCTGGAAGAGCTGGTCGAAAAGCGTCGCCTGGAGCGCGAACTGGCGATTGCGCGGGAAATTCAGAAAGCGCTGCTCCCGAAAGAACTGCCTCGTCTTCGCGGTTTTGCGCTGGATGCCTACACCTTGCCGAGCGGCATGATCGGCGGGGATCTCTACGACGTGGTTGAATTCGCGGACCGCACTGTGGCGCTGGCAGTCGGCGACGTGTCCGGGAAAGGTACGCCGGGCGCCATTTTGATGGCCACTTTGTACTCGACCTACCGCGGTCTGCTGCGGCGGGGAATCGATCCGGGGCAGCTCATGCGCAAGCTCAACGATCTTCTGGTCGAGCGAATCGACTTGGAGAGTTTTGCGACATTTTTCCTGGCGCTTCTGAATCCCAAAACGCGGACCCTTCGCTACTGCAACGCCGGACACAACCCGCCTCTGCTGGTGCACGAGGACGGCTCCTACGAGAGGCTCGAAGAGGGCGGCCCGGTACTTGGATTTGTACCCCAACTTTCTTACATTTCCACGAAAATCGAGCTGAAACCTGGCGATTTGCTGGTGCTTTACACCGACGGGGTCACAGAGGCGGCCAATGCGGAAGACGAGCTCTTCGGCGAAGAGCGGCTGGTTGCCCTGCTCCAGCGTTACCGCAGACTTGGCCCGAAACGACTCCGGAAGAAGATCATCCAGGAAGTTGTGGCTTTCACTGGCCGGAAGGCTCTGGACGACGACCTGACGCTGCTGATCGTGAAAGTTTCGTCGCACGGCAGCGCGGCGTCGACAGGCGAAGAGAACGCGGAAGAGGTGGTGACGGATGGTTCTTGACGTGAAAAAGTACGGCGACCCTGTCCTGCGCCGCAAAACCTCGCTCGTGCCGCGAGAAATGCTCGAGGATCCCGAATTTCAGAAGTTTTTGGACGATCTGGTCGAGACGATGCAGGTGGAGGACGGCGTTGGCCTGGCGGCTCCGCAGGTGGGCGACTCGCGTCGTGTGTGTGTGGCCGTGGACGGCGACGAGGTGTACGTGCTGATCAATCCGAAGATTCGCGGTCGAAGCGTGCGCCTGGCGACCGACACCGAGGGCTGTCTGAGCCTGCCCGGGCTTCAGGCCGACGTGCCGAGACCCGCTAAAGTGATCGTCAAAGCGCAGAACCGACGCGGTGAAACGATTGAGCTGCGGGCGCGTGGTCTGTTTGCACGAATTCTGCAGCACGAGATTGACCACCTGGACGGCGTTCTCTACGTGGATCGCGCCGACCTGTCCACTCTCGTGTGGCTGCACAAGGTCGGTGACGACAAGGTGGAGAAGGAGCCCACCACGCTGGACGAAGTGAAACGCGCTTACCGGCAGAAATACCACGCAGAGAAGCCGGAGGAAGAGCTGGTCTTCGATCCGGTCCAGGAAACGGAGCAGGTGGTGGCCTAAGTCCACGTGTCATGTTTTTCGCTGGCCGAGCCGGGCGGTTGAATTCAACGAAGTTTTGCTTCGCTTCGTACCGAGGAGGCGCGTAACACTCTCGCTTTGCACAGGCCAATCTGACGTGGCTGACTCAGGAGAGCTAAGAGTGGACGAGGAGGAAAAACTCCAGGCGTTCAAGGCAATCGGGCTGGCTGCGGACCTGGAAAATCAGGGCTACGAGCTCTACACCACGGCTGCAAAGCTGGTCAGCGATCCGCTGGCGAGGCAGATGTTCGAGAAGCTCGCCGAAGACGAGTTGCAGCATCTGGCGGCGATCAAGGAAATCCAGGACGAACTGGTGGAGTCGCTGGACATTTCGCGCTACGATCTGGCGGAGGCGCTGGGGGCTGGGGATTTCCCCGAGCTGCCCCTGAGCGGTGTCTTCGAGCACCTGAAGAAGTGGACGTCCTCGATCGGCGACTTTCGGATGGCCTCTGAACTGGACGCGCTCGGCGCTGCTCTGGTTGCCGAGATCAACGCAATTCGCCACTACAGCGACTTGCTGCTGGCCTGCACGTCCGAGGTGGCTCAGAAAACCTACCGGCGGCTGATCGCGGAGGAAAAGAAGCATTTCGAAATCCTGACGCGCAGAACCGAGCAGGTGGTGAACGGTTACCTGACTTGAGTCCGATTAGCCTGGTCTGCCCAAGAAGCTCCCGGAACAACCGGGAGTGGGGGCGCAGAGCTTTTGGCAGGTGCCGAGTGTTGGATTTCACCGAAAACGTTGTTCCCGCCGGGGCCTGACGATCGGAAGAGGGTAACGGCACGGTGGCGGACCGGTTCGTGGGATCGCCGAACGACTCAACCTGCGGGTTGGGCTGCAGGGAGGACGGTGACCCCGAGGATGTCGAACCACTGTGCCACGAAGCCGAACACGAACGCAAGGGTCGGTCGGCTTAGTGTGAAGACGACAAAATGGTAGCAGGAAAGGAGATTGCCGATGGCAAAGGAAGGCGGCCTGGACTTCGTTCCCGCCAACGTCAACAATTACCCGAGAATTGGGGACTCTCCGGAAAAACAGAAGCTGCGCAAGAGCATCGCAGCGCTGGACCGGGGCGAAATTTCGCTGGATGAACTCAAGAAAGTTCAGGACGAGGTAACGCGGGAGGTGATCCTCGAGCAGGTTGAGGCGGGGATCAAACTGGTCACGGACGGCCAGATCCGCTGGGACGACGCGCAGACCTACATTGCCCGGGCGTTGAGGGGCGTTCGAATTACGGGTCTCGTCCGGTACTTCGACACCAACACCTACTTTCGACAGCCGCTGGTGGAAGGCGAGATTGCCTGGGAGCGGCCCATCCTGGTGGACGACTACAAGTACGCGGCCTCGGTTAGTCCGGTGCCGGTGAAAGCCGTGGTTACGGGGCCGTACACCCTGGCGCGGCTGTCGCTGGACGAGTACTACAAAGACCCGATCAAGCTGACACAGGCTTACGGCGCGGCAATCAAAAAGGAACTGCAGGCCCTCTACGAAGCCGGGGCGAAGGTGGTGCAGGTGGATGAACCTGCCCTGGTTCGTTACCCGGATCTTGCTGACCAGGCCCTGTCTGTTCTCGCGGATGTGTTGCAGGTGGAAAGAGGTTCCGGGACGGAGCTCGGGTTGCTGGTGTTCTGGGGAAGCCTTGGCGACCGCCTTTCAGCCGTGCTCGATTTGCCAATCGATTTCCTGGGTGTGGACCTGGTCGCGGGACTCGACGATCGCGCTCTCCTGGAGAAAGGCGCAGATCTGAAAGGGAAAAAGCTGGCCCTGGGGCTGATCGACGGGCGGAACACCAAGCTGGAAAAGGCTTCGGAAGTTGCCAACTACGCCCGTCGGCTCGCCGAAGCGAACAAGCTCGAGACAGGCTACGTGCAGCCGAACTGTGGTCTGGAGCTGCTGCCCCGCGACGTGGCGAAAACGAAACTGGAAATTGTGGCCGAGACGTGCCGTT
>JAADFT010000235.1 GCA_013152765.1 Calditrichota bacterium
ATCTCCCGGTTTGTTCTGTGCTCAAATTGGGCTGCTACTCAGGTAACGAGCTGTTCATGCCGCCACAACATGTGAACGGCAGTTGTCCCGGTGCAGTTCGCGCGCACCAACCACGAATTTGCTGCCGCTCACTTTCACAAACCGAAACGCCAAATACCCCCTGGGCAACACGGCGTAAAGAAACACCTGCTCTCCGGAACAACTGCTTTGCCCGCCTCCGGTCTTGTGTTTCTCGTGTGACTTGGCTACCTTCCCGCTCAAGGCTGGCAGACCCGCAACCAAGACAGAGGGGCCTTCTGTTCCCAATCCAGGCCCGGCGGTTGGACGCGGCTGTACCAGGTTTTTGCAAAGCGACGAGACGTAGTCCCACAAGACAAGGCCGCGGGTCCCGGTCGTCACGCCCAGCCGGGCGGTTCGCCGTAGCACAACCCGCCTGTTTTGCGGTGCAGTAGGGGCACCTGAGTGGCAGAAGGTTTTCACCAAACGGTTTCCACGTCCCGCTGTAACTCGACACGACTGGAGGAGCTTGACGTTGACAACGCGCTGGAGTAGGTTTTTGCTCACACTCGTTGGCACGTTGCTCTTTGCCGCTGCAGTCAGGGCAAACCCGGCGAGCGCAGAGACACACATTCTCCGCGCCCACCCGCTGCAAGGCAAAATCCACCTGGATGGGGCACTGACCGAAGCGGCGTGGTTCCAGGCGGATTCGATCTCCAACTTAACCATGATCGAGCCCGAGGAAGGCGTACCTCCTTCTAACCGCACCGTCGTCCGGGTGCTGACAACACGACAGGACCTGTACATCGGGGTACGCTGCTACGACACAGATCCAAGCGGCATCGTGGCCTACTCGCGCACTCGCGACCCGATCCTCTACCGGGAGGATTACATCGCCCTGGTTCTCGACACCTTCAACGACGGCCGCATGGGTTACATCTTCAAGGTCAATCCCTTAGGCGCCCGCTACGACGCCTTAGTGATGCGCCGCGGCGAAGACGAAAACAGCAATTGGGACACCGTGTGGGAAGCCAAAACCCGGATCGACCAGCACGGCTGGAGCGTGGAAATGCGCATCCCGGTGAAAAGTCTCAGCTTCCGCAAGGGCGCCCGCTACTGGGGTTTCAACATCGAACGCAGGATTCAGAGATTTCAGGAAACCGACCGCTGGTCCGGAGCCAGCCGTGATTACGAGCTTGGCCAAACCAGTCACGCTGGGAAACTCGCGAACCTTCCGGCTTTTGATTTCGGCCTCGGGCTCACGGTGGAGCCATCGGTGGTCGGCGGTTTCGGACAGTCCGAACCCGGTGCGAGCACGGATTTGCGCAAAGACGCCAGTTTGGACATCACCCAGCGTTTCGGACCCAACCTGGAAGCATCCCTCACCATCAACACGGACTTCGCAGAGACGGAGGTCGACGCCCGGCAAACGAATTTGACCCGTTTCCCGCTGTTTTTCCCCGAGAAACGCGCTTTCTTCCTCCGCGACGCGGACATTTTCGAATTCGGTCTCGGTCTCGGCCGGGATCTGATTCCATTCTTCACACGCACCATCGGGCTCTACAGCGGGCAGCAGGTGCCACTGGCAGCGGGACTCAAGGTGAACGGCCGCGTCGGCAGCACCAATCTGGGTGCTTTCACCGTTCACACCCGGGCTGTGGAGGGGCTGGTTCCAGCGGCCACCATGGGCGTGGTGCGGGTCAAACAAAACATCTGGAGCGAGTCGTCGATCGGCCTGATCTCCACCTTTGGCGATCCCACGGGCGTGGAGAACAGCTGGCTCGTTGGAACTGACTTCACGTACCAGACGTCGCGCTTCCGGGGCGACAAGAACTTCCTGGTGGGCCTCTGGGGCCTTTACAGCAACCGACCGGATCTGGTAGGCGACAAGAGCGCAGTCGGGCTCAAGATCGATTACCCCAATGACCTGTGGGACCTGTTCTTTTCGGCCAAGCGGATCGGCGACGCGTTCGAGCCCTCCCTTGGCTGGGTACCACGCCCGGGCACCATCATCTGGCGCGGCGGGGGTACGTACAGCCCGCGCCCCTCCTGGAAGCTCGTCCGTCAGATGTTCCACGAGTTCTACTCTTCGCTCGTGACCGACCTTCACAACGAGTGGGAAAGCTACCGCGTGTTCATGGCGCCCGTCAACTGGCGTCTGGAAAGCGGCGACCGTTTCGAGTTCAACGTTGTGCCCCAGGGCGAGAGGCTCGTCGAGCCTTTTCCAATCGCCGAGGGCGTGGTCATTCCGCCCGGTTCGTACCACTGGCTGCGCTACCGTCTCGAGGGTGGACTGGCCGCCAAACGGAAAATCAGCGGGCAACTCACCTGGTGGTTTGGCCAGTTCTACACGGGACGCCTCGATCAGTTCGAACTCTGGACAGACATCAAACCGTCCGCCATTCTCAGAATCCAGCTTTCTGGAGAGGTGAACATCGGGAGGCTTCGCGAAGGCAATTTCACACAGCGGCTGTACGCTTTGCGCTTGCTGTTCACGCCCTCGCCTGACGTCCAGCTCAGCAGTTTCATCCAGTACGACAACGAAAGCAACTCCCTGGGAAGCAACACCCGTTTGCGGTGGACTTTTTCGCCCGAGGGTGCTTTGTTCGTGGTGTACAACCACAACCTGGTGCGCAACCCGCTCGATCGCTGGTCGAGGGACTCGTACCAGTTTCTGCTCAAGATCAGATACGCGTTTCGACAGTAGGGGTCGTAGCTCGTAGCAACGGTAGACCCCGGTGCATGGCAAGAGTCGGGGCCGGATGGTCACGCTTCCGCGTAACCCAGCGTTCCGGAAAATCCCGGTCACCGGGCACGCCTTCGCGCTATCTTGAAGCGAGTTGGCATGTCTTGTAGGCGGCCGCGCCGAAGCACGGCCCTCCGAGTGACCCAAAAGCACCCAGAACACACCTGAACGGACCCGCAAAGCGGGTCCCTCCGAAAAACCGCCGGACGGGCACGCTTCTGCGTGATCCGGGGCAGACAGGGTACGCATGAACGGACGCGCAAAGCACCGTCCTCCGAAGCACAGGATCGGCGGCGGGAGCCGCCTCCTACACCAACGGCGAAGGAATCGGCAGCAAGAGCCGCCTGTTGTACAACCGGCTACCGCACCAGCACCACCTTCTGCACCGCCGTTTGTCCTGCTGCCTCAAGCCGGACCAGGTAAACGCCGCTGGGCAGAGGTTGGCCTGTGTTGTCGGTGCCGTCCCAACCTATTCGGTGCTCTCCAGCGGGACGCTGTCCTTTGCTCAAGGTCCGTACAACCCGCCCGCGCAGGTCAAAAACCACAAGCCGAACTTCGGAATCAATCGCTAAACGGTAGCCGATCTTGACAAAGCCCATAGCGGGGCTTGGCCATGGCGGGTAGAGGTGCGCAATCCTCGGCAAGGCAGGCGGTTCACCCGTCTTTCCGGCCGCAAGACCGTTCCAGAAAAGGTGCACAAAGCCTTCTTCCGACACACCTACGATCAGCGGTCCTCTGCAGTCCAGGTCCGTAATCCGGTAGGGCAAGTGCAGTTCACTTACTGCCTCAACTTGCCACGGATCTCCGACACGCAACAGTTTAATGACCGTGTGGTCGTCTTCGCGACACGCGACGTAAACAAACCCGTCTGACGCTGCCAGAGAAACCACCTGACCTTGCAATTCCCATTCGGACAGCAGATTCAATCCGGGATCGCTCCCACTCCAGATCCTGAGAGTTTTGGACGCCGAGTACACGAAATACCCATCTGTTGCCAGCTCAACCGAGTAACCAGGGCATATCCGCTTTCCCACATACTTGAGCGGAGGAGCATCAGCGTAGACTCGCAACAAATGGATTTCCGCTCGGGGTGCCCCTGGACACCTGCCTGAGACAAACACGTTGTCGTCGCACGTGACAACTCCAGTCACCTGGCAAGGTCGGTAGCGCACCGGCCCCGGAACTTCGCACCACCAGTCGTCATACTTGCCCACCGTGGCAGGCTGAGAGGGATTTGTAATGTCGACCATTCGCAGTCCCGCCGCTCCGAACGCTACGTACAGCCAGTGGCTCCTTACGGAGACAGCCACAGCTTTCACACTATTTTGGTCAAGTGGAGTCTGTGGTACTGAAAGCTGAGCCACAATCCGTGGGTTTCGCACGTCATTGGTGTTGACCACCCACACACCGGCTTCACCAGCGGCAATGTAGGCAAAGCCACCTTCCGCCACGATGTCCGAGACAGCCCCGAGGCCAAGAAGCGTATCCACCGCAACGGGTGCGTAAGGGTCCTCAAGAAGAAGCGTAAACAGGCCACCCGTGCGTACCCCGGTGAAAAGCACCAGCGCGTAGCAGCGCCACAGGAAAACTTTCACGCCAGGGCCTGGCAGTTGGTAAGTAGACAGTAACCGCAGGGGTTCTTGCCTGCCTCTTTCGAGAACCCTTGCTTGTCGCACCACTACCCCACTCGCCGCAGTTGGGGTCGAAACGTTCCCTTCCGTCCGAAACGTCGCCTTTTGGGATGGGGGTTTTGGTCCCGCATTCGCGTTGCCTGTGAAGGGCAAAGGGTCGAAAGCAGCAGAAGCAGTACCAGCCTCAACCGGGGATGAAATCGCGGCTACCAAAAGCTGAGTGACCACCAGTGCCAACGAAACTTGGCCAAATCGTTTGCTTGACATGTTATCAGAACCTGACTTTCTTCTTCGGCGAACGCGAGAACAATTGCACCCTCAGCGACCTTCTCGTCCACAAGCTGTGCGTCGAGGGCACGGGACTCTTCGTTCTGGCAATAACGGTCCAGCAAAA
>JAADFT010000236.1 GCA_013152765.1 Calditrichota bacterium
CAAAGTGGCGACGTGCGAGGGGTGCCACTTGAACAAAGATCTCTTGAAAGCCACAGCGTCTGCCGAGGCCGTCGAGCCGACTGGTGAGTCGGGTGAAGGCTGAGGCGGAACAGCGCCTCCGTTGGAGGTGTGGGAAAAGGTTAACGTGGGGACAGCTTTCCTCAAGAGCCTGCACGGTCGTAAGGGCTGCATCGCTTGCCACGGCGGAAAAGAAGGAACGGGGACGAAAGAAGAGCTGCACACCGGCATGGTTGCGTACCCGTCGGACGGCAGCGGAGCAAAGAACGTTTGCAGCCCGTGCCACGAAGAGATCGACGCCCGGCATGCGAAGAGCGTGCACGGCACGCAAAGCGGTTACCTGTACTCGATCCTCAGACGTAGCGGGGCTGCGACCGTGGACGCCAACGCCCAGGCCATGTTCGACAAACAGTGCAGCACCTGCCACACGAGCTGCGGTCAATGTCACATCAGCCGACCACGAGCTGTGAAGGGCGGGCTGATCTGGGGCCACGAGGTTCACAGGACCCCCTCTCAGACGGACAACTGCATCGCCTGTCACGGCAGCCGTGTCGGTGAGGAGTACCGCGGCCACCATCCGGGCATCGAAGCCGACACCCACTACCTGCACGGCATGACGTGCCTTGCATGTCACAAAGAAGATGAGCTGCACGGTGACGGCCAGACCTACAACAGCCGGTACGACGTACCTTCGCTGCCATCTTGCCGTGACTGTCATCCGCAGGTTACCACACAGGACACCGTGGTGTACCACCAGTACATGGCCGACAAAGTGCAGTGCCAGGTTTGCCACAGCCAGCCCTACAAAAACTGTTACAGTTGCCACGTCGGACGCGACCAGAAGGGCCTGCGCTTTCCGTCGCAGCTGGACTTTCGGATTGGCAAGAATCCGCGGCAAAGCGCAAAGCGCCCGTGGGAGTACGTGGTGCTGCGTCACATCCCGATCGCTCCCGACAGCTACGACGAGTGGGGCGTGACGCTGTCGCAGTACACCTCTTACCCGACGTGGGAATACGCCAGTCCGCACAACATCCAGCGCCTGACGCCGCAAACGGGCTACGGGAAGCGTTGCGACACCTGTCATGGTAGCAAGGAGTACTTTCTGACGCCTGAGTACATCCAGCAGAAGATCGACGAGGGCGTGATGGTGACCGAAGAAATCGAAGCGAACCAGTCCGTTGTGGTTACACAACCTCCTGTGGCAAGGATGAGCGGGTTCTGAGCATTTCGGGGCGGGGGTGAAAGTGGGCTGAAAGCGCCGCGAGAGTAGCCTAATTCTGCAGCTGCTGTTTGTGGAAAAGAACGACGCCCGGCCTCACGGTTTGGCCGGCGAGAGTTGTCTCAAGTTTCAAGGGGGGCGGTACACTGCGGTTGTCAAACTCGACAGGTTGTAACCAGACACGGAGGTAGACATGCGTACCAAGAAACTCCTTGTTGCAGCGTTGTCCGCGTTGATGTTGGTCGGTCTGTTCGGCTGCAGCAAAGAGAAGTCCACTGAACCGGAGGTTGTCCCGTTTGAAGTTGTCCGGGAAGCGCTGGACAACTACCTGAGCAGCGGGCAGGCGCCCGTCATCACGGCTCAGGCGCTGTTCGACAACATGAACGACGGCGACACGAGCAACGATTACTTCGTTCTCAGTGTTCGCAAGCCCGAGCACTACGTCAAGGGACACATTCCTGGGGCGATCAACATCCTCTTTAAGGAAGTTGCCAAGCCCGACAACCTGAAGAAGATCCCCAAAGACAAGAAGATCGTGACCTACTGCTACACCGGGCACACGGGCATGATGGCCGCCACGGCCCTGAACGCCATGGGCTACGAGGCTTACGACCTGAAGTGGGGCATCATGTCCTGGACCAAGAACCAGGAAGCCCGGGTCATCAGCGCATTCAACGAGGACACGGACGCGCACGACTTCCCCGTGGAGACGAAAGTCAACACGGCGGAAGCCACGCATGACCTGCCGTCGCTGTCCTTTGTGACGGCCAAGGACAACGACGAAATCATTCGGCAGGCTGCAGACCACGCCCTCAGCACCATGACTCCGGTCATCTCGGCGCAGGCTCTGTTCGACCTGCTGAACGACGGCGACTCCTCCAACGACCCGATCGTCGTCAGCGTGCGGAAAGCGGACCACTACGCCATCGGCCACATTCCCGGGGCCATCAACATCTTCTTCCGCGACATCGCGAAAGAGGAGAACCTGAAAAAGCTGGACCCGGACAAGCAGATTGTGACCTACTGCTACACCGGGCACACGGGTGAACTGGCGGCTACGGCTCTGGCCATGCTGGGCTACAACGCCACAAACCTGAAGTTCGGAATCATGTCCTGGACGAAGAACCAGAGCGTCCGCGCTACCGCTGCTTTCAGCGAGGACACGGATGCCCACGACTACCCCATCCACACGGGTAGCAACCCGTAACCGGCGTAGGCTCTGGATTCTGCTGCGGAGGTAGGTGTGAGGCCCTCGGGCGGGTAGCGCGACCTGCTCGTCCGGGGGCACAGCACCGCGAGTTTTTTCCGGTCTCAACAAATGAGAGGCTGAAAATGCGCAGAAGCACCCACGCACAACCGAGTCGCGCAGTGGTTCTGAGTCTGTTGCTCACGGCTGCGGTGTTTGGCCTGGCGGGAACGACGCGTCATGCCCGGGCTCAGTCCGTGCGAGCCCGCCTGAACACGGCGGTCTACACCTGGCAGAGTGTACCGGGCGCGACCGGTTCAGCGACCCATGTGCGGGCTTACCAGGTTGTCAATCTTACGGTCGGCCGGATCGTGACGCCGCGGCTCTCTTTTCACGCGTACACCGCCGTGATGTCGGACCTGAGCGGCAAGATCCTGGACGACCCGCGGGCGTGGCTCTACAACGCCTACTTCAGGCTGGCTTTGCGCGGCGCCGAAATCAGGTTGGGGCGGCAGCGCGTGTTTGCGGGCGTCGGGTTCGGCACCATCGACGGGCTGCGAGTGATTGCGCGCGCTTTCAAACGGGTAGAGGTCGACGTCTTCGGTGGGCCGCGAATGCCCCTGGACAACGGCTTCGGAATCAGCGATGCCGGCGACAACGCCATGTGGGGTGGGCGCCTGCGCACAATTGGCTGGCGCAACACGAGAGTTGCGCTCAGCTTTGTCGAGAAGCATCGGGTGCGGCATGCGTCGCTCGACCCGAGCGAATTTCTGGTCGACTACCAGCTGCTCAAAGCTGTGAACTCTCTGGAGCAACGTCGGGTAGGTCTGGACATCTGGCAGGGTTTCGGCCGGAAGACTTCCTTGGGGGCGCGGCTCGACTACGACCTACTGATGAGCCGGATCCAGCGCGCTGAGGTAAACGCTCGAGCAGGCGTCGGCTCATTCCAGTTCGGTCTGGACTACATTTTCAGAAACCCGCTTGTCGACGCGAATTCCATTTTCAGCGTTTTCGCTCAAGAAAGCAACTGGGAAGTGGCCGGACGAGTGCTGTACTTTTTCACGCCGTCCACGGGTGTGTTCGTCAGGGTGGCGCACGTGGGACTTGAGGGAATTTCCACAAACCGGGTGACTTTTGGATTCCGCTCCAAGGGTGGCTACCTCGGTTTGAGCAGCAACAGTGGCTACGGCGGCGACCGTTGGGGGGTGGTAGGCGACTACCGCTGGCGTTTGAGCAAGCGGCTGTGGTTGAACCTGGGATCCAACTACGGGATCTACCGTTACTACGGGCTGGACGGCGACTGGGAACACACGCTGGCCGCGTACTTCGGGGCAACTACCTGGCTGCGACGCGGTTTGCGACTGGACGCGGAACTCCAGGGGTTGCAAAACCGGCATGTGGACTCGGATTTGCGG
Source organism: Calditrichota bacterium (assembly GCA_013152765.1). GTDB lineage: Bacteria > Zhuqueibacterota > Zhuqueibacteria > Oleimicrobiales > Geothermoviventaceae > Geothermovivens. The sequence continues at coordinate 3,839 of JAADFT010000236.1, forward strand.
TTTCTGGTCCGGTTGAGCACAACGCTTCGCAAGCGGTAAGAGCGAGCGGATTCGCGAGCGCAGGATTGGGATTTTGCCAAGTGAGTTTCAGCCGCGTGAGTTTTTGCAAAACAACTTCAAGGCGGGAGTAGCGGCGATGGGAACTTGGTCGAGCAGGTGGTTTCGAGTCGCAGTGGCGATTCTGGCGTTAGGATTCCTTGCGAGCCTGGGCCTGGCCGGGCAGAAACGCCGCGACGTAATCAAGTTTTCGCACCGATTCCACCTGAAGGAGGCGGGTGCAGAATGCACCACGTGCCACCCGAAGGCGCCGGAGAGCACAACTTCCGGGGACAACCTGCTTCCGAAGATGGAGCAGTGTGGCACCTGCCACGACGTGCAGGACGAGAAAAACTGCACACAGTGCCACTATTCGACTGAGAAGCTGGAGCCTTTCGAGAACCCGGTTCGCAGGTTTCGGTTCGACCACAAGAAACACCTGGCCGCGGGCACGCTGACGTGCCAGAGCTGCCATCAGGGCCTGGACAAAGTCGATTACGCTGACGGGACGAAAATCCCACCGAAGGAGTCGTGCAACGTTTGCCACAACGGCACAGTGGTGAGCCAGGAGTGCCGTCTTTGCCACACGACCGCGGTCCAGGTGCTGCCGATGAACCACACCCCGGACTGGAGTCACGAACACATGGTGCAGGTGCGCTCTGGCAACGAGAAGGACTGCGCCCACTGCCACACGAACGATGAGTGCCAGGACTGCCACGAGAATGTGAATTTGATGACGTCGAAGCTGCTGCCGTACCGGTATTTCTCAGCGTACCGGCTGGCTGAAAGCGGCGATCGCCCCCTCGTGGTGAGCCAGGTTCACGACCTGAACTACCGCTACTGGCACGCCATCGACGCCGAGGGTAAAGCGGA
>JAADFT010000237.1 GCA_013152765.1 Calditrichota bacterium
GACCACGGACGACTCCGACGAGACAGCTCTGGACCAAATTGCGTCCGCTGCCCGGTCGCTGATCGCTGAAGGGAAATTCGTGGTCGGACTCGGTGGAGAACACACCGTCAGCGTGCCGTTGATCCAGGCTCACGCGGCTGCGTACCCCAATCTGCACGTTCTCCATCTGGACGCACACGCTGATCTTCGCGACGCTTACGAGGACAGCCGCTTCAACCACGCCTGCACACTGGCCCGGGTGCGGGAGGTTTGCCCCGCGGTCTCGGTTGGCGTGCGCAGTCTTTCGGCAGAGGAGTACGAGAGGATCCGGCGGGAAAAGCTCCCCGTCTTCTTTGCGCACGAGTACCTGACGGATCAGGAGCGCCGTGCCCGGGTACTGCACCGTTTGGGCGATCCGGTTTACATCACGATCGACCTGGACGTGTTTGACCCGTCCGTTACGCCGGCCGTGGGCACACCAGAACCAGGCGGACTGGGCTGGTACGACGTGCTGTCGCTCCTGCAGTGCGTGGTCTCAAACCGCCGCGTGGTGGGTTTCGACGTGGTGGAACTTTGTCCGCGTCCCGGCGACGTGACCACGGATTTCCTCGCAGCCAAACTGATCTACCGCTTGGTGGGACTACTCGAAGCGCGGCGCCGGGGATCGCCTACCTGAGCTTTTCCCCTTTCGCGGAAAACGTTCGCAGGAACCTTTGAGCGTCAGACGACGTTGCTCTGTGCGACTCACGCGAGAAAGCACTGCCGCTCAGCGGATCGCGCCACGACCGGGAGAATTCAGGAAAAATCTCTTGCTTCTTAGGGGGCCATTCGTTATATTCAACGGCTTGAAAATCAAACTGTTGGAGGTTGTGCGTTGAAAACGACGATGCCAAAAGCGAAAGACATCGAGCAGAAATGGTACATCGTGGACGCCGAGGGCAAAATCCTGGGGCGTCTGGCGAGTAAGGTTGCCTTCATTCTGCGCGGAAAGCACCGTCCAGAGTTTGCGCCTCACATGGACTTCGGCGACCACATCATCATCATCAACGCCGACAAGATTCGCGTCACTGGCCGTAAGGCCCAGCAAAAACACTACGTGAGCTACTCGGGTTACCCGGGTGGGCTCAAGACCGTGTCGTACACCAGAATGTTGCGCGAACATCCTGAGCGCATCCTGTTCCACGCGATCAAGGGCATGCTGCCACACAACCGCCTTGGTCGCAAGCTGCTGAAGAAGGTTCGCATCTACGCGGGTCCCGATCACCCGCACCAGGCTCAGCAGCCCGAACCGCTTGAACTGTAAACGCAAGGTTTAAAGCTTTCAGGAAGGATTGGCATGGCACCCAAAGGGACAACGTTTGACGCGACCGGTCGTCGGAAAGAAGCCGTAGCGCGTGTGCGGCTCGTGCCCGGAACGGGCAAGATGATCGTCAACGGCCGTCCGCTGGAGGACTACTTCAAACGTGAAACGCTGAAGATGATCATCGAGGAGCCGTTTCAGGTCACGGAAACGTTAGGCAAGTTCGACGTCATCGCCCGCGTGGTAGGCGGCGGTTTGACCGGACAGGCGGGGGCCGTACGGCTCGGCATCTCCCGCGCTTTGGTTCTCTACGACGAGACCTACCGCCCCATTTTGCGCCGCCGCGGTTTTCTCACCCGTGACCCGCGCATGGTGGAGCGCAAAAAATACGGTCAGCCCAAGGCAAGGAAAAGGTTCCAGTTCAGCAAGCGTTAACGCGCTACGACCTCCGTTCCTTCCCCTGGGGCGGAGGCCTTTTTGTGGTTACCAGTTCGTACAAAACACACATTCCCGAACCGTCTGGGTGTCCGCCAGGGGCGGATTGACCGTTTTTCCGGCGGGAATGGAGGCAAAACCCAGAACCAAAGAGGAGAAGCAAGGATGGCGTGTTCTGACGTCAAGCTGCAAGATCTGTTGATCGCGGGGGTCCACTTCGGTCACCTCACTCGCCGTTGGAATCCGAAGATGAAGAAGTACATCTTCATGGAGCGCAACGGCATCTACATCATCGACCTGAAGAAGACCCTCACCCTTCTCAACAAAGCCTGCGAAGCCATGACCCAGATCGTGCGGTCGGGCGAGAGTGTGCTTTTCGTCGGCACCAAGAAGCAGGCCAAGGACATTGTGCGGGCCGAGGCGGAACGCTGCAACCAGTTTTACGTGGTGGAACGCTGGCTCGGCGGCACGCTGACCAATTTCGTGACCATCCGGAAGAGCATCAAACGGCTCAAAAATCTGGAAAAGATGGCCACGGACGGCACCTACGAAAAGCTGACCAAGAAAGAAATCCTGCGTCTCGAACGCGAAAAGGCCAAGCTTGAGAAGGTGCTGGGCGGCATCCGCGACATGAACCGTCTGCCGGGAGCCGTCTACATCGTGGATGTCAAGAAGGAGCTCATCGCCGTCAACGAAGCGCGGCGACTGAACATCCCGGTGTTCGCCATTCTGGACACCAACGCTGACCCGGACCTGGTGGACTACCCGATCCCCGGCAACGACGATGCGTTCAAGTCCATCAACGTCATCACGCACGCGATTGCAGACGCCGTGCTGGAAGGGCTCGAGGGCCGCAGCGAGGCCTCGCTTCAGACGCCCACCGAAGAAGAACTGAAGTACGCGGAAGCAGAGGCCCAGGCCCAGGCTCCCGCCCAGGGTGCGTAAGCGGAGCCACGCAGGGTCAGTGAAGCCGTTGTGCAAGGGTCACGTCGCGGCTTGACGGACTACTGCTGGACGCAACCGCGAGGCGTCTGCACGGAACAACCGAAGCACAGGAACGACTACTACCCTATTTCAACAACGGAGGCAGAATTTCCATGGCAGTCACTGCAGAACAGGTCAAGGAACTACGCGCGAAAACCGGCGCCGGCATCATGGACTGCAAGAAGGCCCTTGCAGAAGCCAACGGCGACGTGGACAAAGCGATCGAAATCCTTCGCAAGAAGGGAATGGCCACGGCCCAGAAAAAGGTCGGGCGTGAGACCAAAGAAGGTCTGGTAGAAGCCTACATCCACCCCGGCAGCCGACTTGGTGTGCTGGTCGAGATCAACTGCGAAACCGACTTCGTCGCTCGCACGGACGACTTCAAGCAGCTGGCGAAAAACATCGCCATGCAGATCGCCGCGGCCAACCCGCTGGTCGTACGCCGCGAAGATCTCTCGCCGGAAGTGGTCGAGCACGAACTCGAAATCTACCGCACCCAGGCCCGCAACGAAGGCAAGCCGGACCACATCGTGGAGCGCATTGCCGAAGGGCGTTTGCAGAAGTTTTACCAGGAAGCGGTGTTGCTCGAACAGCCTTACATTCGCGAGACGGACAAGACCGTCAAAGACATTCTGAACGAAGCCATCGCCAAGCTGGGCGAGAACATCGTAATCCGGCGCTTCGTGCGCTTCCAGCTCGGCGAATGAAGAGCTGACGGAGCCGCCCTCCCGCCAGGAGGACTCGCGCTCCGCGTCGAACAGACGAGCGGGGGATTTTGCACCTGGCGGCTCTTTGCGAAGATTTCCAGACTGGGATCTGGCACGGAATCTCGAAAATGAGCTCACCCATTTACCGCCGCATTCTTCTGAAACTGAGTGGTGAGGCCCTGATGGGAAGTCAGGGCCTCAGCATCGACCCCGAAACTGTTGCCCGCATTGCCGAAGAAATCCGCGACGTTCGCGATCTCAACGTACAGGTCGCCATTGTGATTGGGGGCGGCAACATCTTTCGTGGCCTCTCCGCCAGTGCCCGGGGCATGGACCGTGTCTCGGCGGACTACATGGGCATGCTGGCTACTGTGATCAACGCCCTGGCCCTGCAGGACCGGCTCGAGCGTTACGGCGTGCCCACTCGGGTTCTCTCCGCCATCAAGATGGAAGAGCTGGCCGAGCCTTTCATCCGGCGACGCGCCATCCGCCATCTTGAGAAAGGTCGCGTGGTGATTTTCGCCGCCGGCACCGGCAATCCCTTTTTCACGACGGACACCGCAGCCGCGCTGCGCGCCGTCGAGGTGGAAGCTGAGGCAATCCTGAAGGGCACAAAGGTGGACGGCGTCTACGACTCTGACCCGATGACCAACAAAGACGCCAAGCGCTACGACCACCTGACTTACATGGACATCATCCGCAAGCAACTGAAGGTGATGGACACCACGGCCGTCACCCTTTGCATGGACAACGATTTGCCCATCATCGTGTTCAACCTGCGGAAACACGGCAACCTGAAGCGTGTGCTACTGGGTGAAGATGTCGGAACCAAAGTGGATGGTGGAAAGCCATGATCGTAAAAGAGATTCACGACGACGCTGAACGGCGAATGAAAAAGGCCGTTGAGGCCACTGAATCGGAGCTCGCCAAGATTCGCACGGGCAAAGCGTCTCCGGCGATTCTGGACACAATCCGCGTGGAGTACTACGGAAACAACGTGACCATCAAGCAGGTCGCCAGCGTCAGCGTGCCAGAGCCCCGGCTGATCGTGATCCAGCCCTGGGAAAAGCGCATGCTGAGCGAGATCGAAAAGGCCATCATGAAGTCCGACCTGGGCCTGAACCCGGTCAACGACGGCACCGTGATTCGCGTGCCGTTTCCGCCCCTGACCGAAGAACGGCGCAAGGACCTGGTGAAGCTCGTCCACAAGCTCGGTGAAGAGGGCCGCGTGGCGGTGCGCAACATCCGGCGCGACGCGAACGAGAAGCTCAAAAAGGCCGAGAAGAACCACGAGATCTCGGAAGACGACCTTCACCGGCAGAAAGAGATCCAGGAACTGACGGACGAGTACATCAAGAAAATCGACAAGATCATCGAGGCCAAGGAGAAGGAAATTCTGGAAGAATAGGGGGAAGCAGTCTGCGGTGTTTTTCAGGGGGGATTTCGTCGTTTCACCTCCGCAGGCGAAACGAGCCCAGCCTTTGAACGTCGCAAGCCTCCGTAACGGCAGGTGGTTTGTCCCTCGACCCCTCGCCGCGGGAGAACCTGCGTTGGCCTCATTCCGACCAGTTGCTCACCCGCACCGCCCTCACAATCGCCTCCGCAACCACGTCGGCCGCAACCGCGCCCAGGGCAGTCACGTCGAGCTGCTTGTCCCCCACCGACAGCGCGAACACGATGTCGCCGTCCAGCATGGTGTGAGCCGGGCGAATAGCCCGGGCGAGCCCGTCCTGCGCCATCTGAGCGACTTTCGTGGCCTGCTCCCGCGTCAGCGCGGCGTCCGTGGCAACAACGGCCAGCGTGGTGTTCGTTGGAAAAGGAAAGGTGACCTGGCCCCTCAGGATCTTCGCAGAGTCCAGAGGGGTGCCGTCCTCGCCGCGGGGTCCCGCTACCACGCGCCCACTGGACGGGTCGACAACACTCCCCAGAGCGTTCACCACAGCCAGTGCCCCCACCGTCACGCCGCCCACGCGCTCCGACGCCATCCCAAGCCCGCCCCACATGGCCTTTTCCTGCCCGAGGAGCTTGCCAACCGTGGCTCCAATTCCAGCGCCAACGCGGCCCTGGCGATTCTCTTTTCTCGAACTGGTCTCGCAGGCCCTGTAGCCCCACTCCGCATCCGGACGCACAGCCGGGTCGCCAACGCCAAGATCGAAAATCACGGCCGCCGGAACAATCGGCACGCGTACAATCCCGGTGTCGAAACCAACACCGCGCTCCTCCAGCCAGCGCCGAACGCCGGAAGCCGCTTCGAGGCCAAAAGCAGAGCCACCCGTCAGCAGTACGGCGTGTGCGCACGGCACCAGCCTCACTGTACGAATCGCCTCGATTTCACACGTACCAGGAGCCGACCCGCGAACATCCACACCGATTTGTGCGCACTCCTCGGGCAAAATCACCGTGCAGCCCGTGAGTGCTCTCTCGTCGTGCGCGTGGCCAACGCGAATTCCCGGCACGTCTGTGATCGAACCGCTGGCAGGCACCACGTGAACCTCCTCGCCACAGGCAAGTCCCTCAGCGTCAACGCGCAACCGAGCTGGAGCTCTGTCAGGGGCTCAGCGTCAGGTCCGCGCTGCGCTCCCGGGGCACACTTCCCGCATTTTGCAGCGGCTGCAACCGCTGCGCCGCACCGGAAAGGTGACCGCGTTCAGCACCACAAACAGACCAAGACCAGCCCAGTAGAGCCGGTTCGGCTCACCCAGCAGGCCGTAACCAAGCCCAGCCAGCAACACAAACGGAGGAGACAAAATGTAGAACAAAGAAAGCCGCTGGCCGGTAGCCGGGTCGCCGCTGTCGCGCTCGAACAACCACGCCGCCAGTTTACCCCACCCCAGGTGACAGCGTTTGCCGTAGTAAGCGCAGCCCGTGCAGTTGTGTTTCTTCAGCAGAGTTTGAACGACCAGCACCAGGAGAATCCAGGCCACACCCAGCACGGAAAGACTCCCGAGGTGCCACACCGGCCACAGCAAGAAAGCGGCCAGGCCCCAGGTGGCCAGGTACAGGACGTTCTCTCCGACAACCCAGAGCAGCGGAAACTCATCCCTGCCTTCGACAAGCCCACCCTCGTAGACTGTGTACACGATCCCTCCCTCTTGCCCCAGTCCTGCTTCGTCAGCTCTTCGGCGGTTTCAACCAGGACTCTACCCTGCCCTCAACGCAGTCCGGATGTCGAAACCACAAGCAGCAAAGCCTTTCTCACCTGTCGTGCTGTTCGGCGAACCCGACGCAGTGGTGCTGGCCGCGTCACAACCGGTCGATTCGTCAGCACTGTCCCTACCGTCGCGATTCCCTGTCGCTGCCGGGCCGACTGGAAGCCGTGACCAGCAGCCCGCGCAGGCTGTAGATGAACAACACGTACAGGAAAAACGCCGAACCGAATTTCGGGGGCAACCCCGCGTTCACTAAGCTGAACCAGAAAAGCAGCGCCAGCACCACCCACTGGATCATCCGGAAGTTTTTGCGAAGCTGCGGGCTGAGGCCGCGCCGCTCCAGAAAACGCTCGTACCAGCCGTCAAACCAGTCGATCGCCCAGATGATCACTAAAGACGCCACCGTGGCGGTGAGGAGTTTCTCTCCCATGACTCTTTCCTCGTCAGGTGCTTGACGACCGCGGTCTGAGCCGCCAGACGAACGGCTCAGCGTCGTCGTCCCACTGAATTGTTGCTTCGCGCTGGAATTTCGGGTTTCCCCTCCTGCCCCGTACGAAAATCGTGTCCCGCAGCCAGCGCTTGTCGTCTTTGCTGGGGTAGTCGGTGTTGTAGTGAAGCCCGCGGCTCTCCTTCCGGTACATGGCCGAGTCCACAATCAGCGCCGCCACCTGAGCCATGTTCCGAAGTTCCAGTAACCCCTCGGTCACTCGCGTTCGGCGGTAGAAATCCTCGATTTCCTGCTGGATCAGCCCAATCCGGCGTCGGGCCCGACGTAACCTCAGATTCGAGCGCACGATGCCCACGTAGTCCCACATCAGGCCCTGCACCTCCTCCCGGTCGTGGGAAATCAGCACCCACTCCTCCGAATTGAACGTGCCGCTGTCGTCCCACAGGGGCAATTCCGGGAACACTCGCGGCCGCCTGTCGAGACTCTCGACGGCGTCCAGGTACGCACGGCGCGAAAAAACAACCGCTTCCAGGAGGGAGTTGGACGCCAGCCGGTTGGCGCCGTGAACACCCGTGCAGGCCACCTCGCCGCAGGCGTAAAGTCCGTCGATCGTCGTCCGCGCGCGCAGGTCGGTCACCACGCCGCCGCAGCTGTAGTGGGCCGCCGGCACCACCGGGATGGGTTCCTTGGTCATGTCCACACCGTAGCGGAGGCAGGCTTCGTAGATGTTGGGAAAACGCGCTTTCACCTTCTCGGCGGGCAGATGCGTCACGTCCAGGTAGACGCAACTGTCGCCGCGTCGCTTCAGCTCAGCGTCGATTGCCCGTGCCACCACGTCGCGGGGCGCCAGGGAACCCATCGGGTGGTACTTGCTCATGAACTCTTCGCCGTCGCGCGTTCGCAGCACTCCGCCGAAACCACGCACGGCTTCGGAAATCAGAAACGTCCGCCCCTCGGCGTCGG
>JAADFT010000238.1 GCA_013152765.1 Calditrichota bacterium
GCCCGTGCAGCTCGGAGCCGGAGGAAACGCTGTGTTCTTAAATGCGCTCCACAACAAGCCGACAACGTCCCGGAAAACCAACGCGGTTACCGGCGTTACCGAGCTTGATGCGCGCGACCCACGTCAGGCGCCTGCTTCGCCCTTGTTACCCTCGCTCGACTCGGTTTTCTCTGCGGAAGCAGCTTCTTCGGACTTTTCTTCTTTGCCGCTTTCCTTCCCTTCTGCAGTTTCAGCTTGCTGGCTCTCGGCCGACTGCTCTGCCTTCTCTTCCGAAGTGGGTTGCTTTTTCCCTTCTTCCCCGGCCCTTTTCTGCTCCGCCTCCTTCTGCTTGCGTTCCTTCTCCACCTCGTCCACAAAGTTGAGCTTCAGGTTGCGGATTCGGTCCTCCAGGTAACGCCGCTCCTCGTCGGACAGGTTACCCTGCGTGCGCGCAAGCAACATGTCGAGCACATCGATCGAAAACCGGGCTTGCTCGAGGTCCTTCTCGATTTTACCTGTCAACGGATTCTGAATTTTGCCCATGTGCTGCCAGGCAGCAGTTTCGAACATGGTGACCAGGTGCATGAAAAGAACGCGATTTTTCTCTTCCGCCGAAATCTGGTTCGCCATGCTGTTGTCCTCCCCTGTTTGATTCGCCCCTTCCCAAGACCACAGGTAAAGTGTCTCAGTTCAGCGTCCACAAATTCAGCGTGTCGTGCAGATTCCTTGTCTCCTTACGAACGTCTACGCAACTTTCACAAAATCCAGCCGCTCCCGGTAGTGTCGCAGAAAATGGTCGCGGATGCGCTGGTGCTCCGGCGCGGTCAGGTGCGGGTCCTGCTCGATCAGCCGGAACGCCTCCTCCCTGGCCTTCACCAGCAGGCCGTAGTCGTGAACCACGTCGGCGATCCGCAGGGCCGGGAAACCGTGCTGGCGCGTCCCGAAGAACTCCCCCGGGCCGCGCAAACGGAGGTCGACCTCGGCGATCTTGAAGCCGTCGCTGGTCTTGACCATGGTTTCGAGGCGCTGTTTCGCCTCGTCGGAAATCGGCTCGTAGGCCACCAGAATGCAGTACGACTGCTCGCCGCCGCGCCCCACGCGCCCGCGCAACTGGTGGAGCTGCGTGAGTCCAAAACGCTCGGCGTGCTCGATCACCATCACCGTGGCGTTGGGCACGTCCACACCCACTTCGATCACGGTCGTGGACACCAAAATCTGCACCTCGCCCGACTTGAACGCCCGCATCACGGCTTCTTTCTCGGCGTTGGGCATGCGGCCGTGCAGAAGCCCGACCCGCAGTCCCCGGAAGACCGACTCCTTCATCCGCTCGTAGCTCTCGGTGGCTGCCTTCAGGTCGGATTTTTCCGACTCCTCCACCAGCGGGAAAACAATGTAAGCCTGACGCCCTTTGCGCACCTCGTCGCGGACAAAATTGTAGATCGCCCCCCGCTTTTCGGCCGGTCGCCAGACCGTCCGCACCTTTTTGCGGCCGGCGGGGAGCTCGTCGATCACAGAGACATCCAGGTCGCCGTACAGCGTCAGCGAAAGCGTCCGTGGGATCGGCGTGGCGGTCATCACCAGCACGTCCGGGTTGGGACCCTTTTCCTGAAGAAGTCGGCGCTGCACCACGCCAAAACGGTGCTGCTCATCGATCACCACCAGCCCCAGTTTGGCGAATGTCACGCCCTCCTGGATCAGGGCGTGGGTGCCGACCACGATGTCCGCCTCACCCGACGCGACTTCTTCCAGAATCTCCCTTCGTTCAGCCGCGCTTTGGCCGCCAATCAGAAGCCGCACGCGAACGTCCAGTTCCTGCAAAAATGAACGAATGTTGAGGAAGTGCTGTTCCGCAAGGATCTCCGTCGGTGCCATGATGGCCGCCTGGTAGCCGTTTTCCACCGCCATCAGCATGGCCACCAAGGCCACGACGGTTTTGCCCGAACCCACATCGCCCTGGAGCAGGCGGTGCATGGGCCGGTCGCTGCGCATGTCGGCGTAGATTTCGCGGAGAACGCGGCGCTGGGCCGGCGTCAGCTCGAAGGGCAGGCGGCTGACGAGCTCGCGGGTTTTCTCCCCCACCTGGCGCAACACAAGCCCTTTCTGGCCGCGCTCCAGCACCTTGCGGCGCAGCGCCAGAAGCAGCTCCAGGTAGAAGAGCTCGTCGAACTTGAGGCGACGTCGAGCGTGCCGCAGGGCCTCCGCCGACTCGGGAAAGTGGACGTTCTGCAGCGCGTAGCGAAGTGTGGTCAGTTTCTGGCGCTTGCGAATCTCGTCGGGGAGCGTCTCGACGATTCTGGCGCCGAAGGTGGTGAGGCACGCGTGCAGCGTGCGTCGAAAACCGCGGCTGTCGAGCTGGGCCCGATCGAGAGCCTGGGACGAAGGGTACAGCGGGATGATCTTGCTGGTGTGAACGGGCGTGCCGTTGGCGGCGGAAAGGCGGTCGAACTCCGGGTGGGTCATCTGGAAAAAGTGGCCGAACATGCCGACCCGGCCGCTAACCGCGACCTGATCCCCCTTGTTGAAAGCCTTTGGCAGGAACTGCAGGCCGTGGAACCACACGCACTGAAGAAAGCCAGTGCCGTCGCTGAGCGTCAGCACGAAGCGACTGCGACGTCCGCGCTGGATCTGGGCGCTGACGACCCGCCCCACCACAGTGGCGTCGGTGCCGACCTCAAGGTCTTTGATGGCCCGAATGTCGGAGCGGTCCAGGTACCGGCGAGGAAAGTAGTAAAGCAGGTCCTCGACTGTCTCAACCCCGATTTTACGCAGGGCTTTTGCCTTGGTGGTCCCCACCCCGGGAACAGCCGCCACAGGGATTTCGGAAAGCGGCCGCTGCTGCGTGTTCGAGCGTTTTTGCACTCGTTGGCGCGACTCCTGCGTAAGCACGTTTGCCGGGGTTACCGCTACCTGGCCCGGACCGGCATCCTCAACGGAACTCGATCGTGTACGTTACCGAATTTTCGCCGGAGGCCGGAACGACGAGCGGAATTTCGAACGTTCGGGCGGACACGCGCTTCCAGCTTTCGCTGCAGCGGACAATCTGCCAGTCGCCGTACGCGTGTTCCCGCACCGTCACCGACACGGGTTCGCTCTTGTGGTTTCGAACTGTGATCCGCCAGGTTTCCTGTCGGACCGTTTTGCTCAGCCGTTTGCTGCTGACTTGCACTCTGTTGCCGACCAGATCGAAGGCGTAGCCGAGGAACAGGTTGACCTTTTCTCCTTTTGGAGTGTGGCCGAGTTGCGACTCGCCGAGAAGCGCCAGGTTCCCTTTGTCGTCGGTGCCAAACACGCGCACCACTCCTCCCGGCAGCGCCCTCGCTGTGTTGCGAAACACCAACGTCGCGCGAACCTTCTTCTTGTCGTACTGGCCGTCGTAAACGTACTGGTCCCAGGACTTAAATGTCACCGCTGGCAGGAAGGGAATGGCCAGATGATCGGTGCCGTCCGGCAGATCGATCGCGCGACCGAGCGTGTACTGGTGGTACTCGTAGACTGGTTTCTCCTCAAAGCCTTCCGGAGTGGAGATCTCACGCTGAACCCTGAGAAGCTCATACTCCACACCGGTCGGTCTGAAGGGCGTTTCTTTCCGGACTGTGCGGGGTTTGCCCGCGACCAGCACCAGGCTGGCCTGGTGGTAGTCCCGGCCCGAATGGTTCGCGAGGAACACCGTCGATTCAAACTGCAGCTTCTTGTGGTCGTCGGACACAGTGGCCGCGTACACTGCCTCCCACGAAAGACCTGAAGTGAGGTACCTCAGTGTGAGCGTTTCTTTTCCCGCCCTGGAGCTTTGAGCGCGCAGGTGCACAGCGCTGTGACGGCACGGCTCGCGTTTTGGGTGCGGGTTAGTGATGCTAACCACAGCGCCTGCGGGTACGCGCACCACGCTGCCCTGCCGTTGGAGCACCACATTTCCGCCGTCCAGCAAGACAAGCCTGCCCTGCAGGACTTGTTCCCCGCGGGTCAGAACCACGACCGAGTCGCCGGGCACCAGCTCGAGGGCGTCGTTGGCGTCGGCAGGAGGCGTTTCAACGGAGAAATCGAGCAGATCCACCCCTCTCGGCAGGTGCAGCTGAACCGAGCGGCTGTCCATTTGCGCTGGCAGGTTGCGGAGCACGGTCTCGAAGCGACCCTTGCTGAGCACAACCGGGCGTTCTTCCTCCACAAAGGCGAAACCGTCGGAGTACACAACCACGCGCACGGAACCGGCCAGTGCTGCAGTAGCCCATCCCAGAAGGACCGCCGTCAGCAGACCTGCGTACACTCCGAGCCTGTTTCCCATCACGACTCCCCTCCCGCAAACGCTGGTTCCACTGCTTCGGCTGCTCAATTCTCCCCTTCAGCCAGCGGCTCAGCTCTCTCTCCCGCCGACCGGATCGGTCGTGAACAGGTGCCCATTCCCCCAGCCAGATCTCTCCCACAGACCGGCCGCTCCTCGGGATTCGCCGCGTGGCGAAAAGCCTGACCTTCCCACTCAACTCGCCCCGAGCAGGGGCAGTCACTGCCCCTGCTTCACGCCGGGTTCTTCGAACACTCGTAACACAAGCACCGTTTCCAGGTTCCGGGAGGCAGGTCGAGTAGCCTCTCTGGCCCGTCAGTCGAGGCTGGCCAGGTTGGCCTCCAGCTTTTCGAGCTTCTCCTCGTACTGTGCCTTCTTCTGCCGCTCGCGCTCCACGACTTCTTTGGGCGCCTTCGAAATGAAGTTCACGTTTGCCAGCTTCTTGTTGAGTGCGTCCAGTT
>JAADFT010000239.1 GCA_013152765.1 Calditrichota bacterium
GTTGGCGACTTCGAGTGTGTCGAAAGGTGCGATTTGCTGGGCGTCAAGCAGGGCCCTTGCCCGTTGCAGGTGCAGCTCAGCGCGGCGAATGGATTCCTTCAGCACTTCCTGATGCAGCAGGTTCCGTTGCAGCGTGTAGTACAGCTGCCCGACCTGAAGGAACACTCGGCTGGCGGCGGTACGGTAGGCCCAGCGCTGCGCTTCCACCTGCTCCGAAGCGGCCCGGACCGAGTTGCGCAGGCGAAATCCTGTGAACAGGGGCTGCTGCACGATGAGCGCCAGGTCGGTGGACTGGTGCGTACCCGCCGTGATTTCCACAGGCGGCCGCCCGGGGATGACGAATGGCAGCTCAAACTGCGCCACCTCGGAGATGTAGTTGTGCGTTCCCGAAGCCGAAACGACTGGCAGCCTGCTGGCTTTCTGAATTGCCAGATCGCGCTTTGCGGACTCAATTTGCTGACGTTGCTCCTGCAGGGTGAGGCTCTGGTCGGCGGCAAGCCGCCAGAGATCTGGCAGGGACAGCTCCTGCGCACAACCTGGTGGGCCGGAACCGGTGACTACCGCCGCGGCCAGCGCCAGAAGAACAGGCCACCTCGAGGGCCGAAACTTCATCGTTGAGCCTCCTCGACTCGGGTTCAGTTTGTTGCCTCAGGTTGCAGGCCTTTCCACAGAAGATCCACCAGCTCCCGTTTGCGTGCCTTCAAAAAGTCCTCGGACAAAACGTCCAGCTCGGGAAACACGGCCTCGAGGAGAGGACGGGCGACAAACGGGTACACGCAGACGGCAAGCAGGCTGATCGTGAATTGAAGCGGGTCCACGGGGCGAATCTCACCGCGTTCGGCGGCCCTTCGGATGGTTTCGATCAGCAAGTTGCGGCCTCCGGCGTAACGCTCAATGGCCTGTTTGAAGATCGTGCCGATGGTCGCTGCTTTGTCCGGAGTTCGCCAACTGCTGCCAACTTCCCAGAGAACAAAACGAATGAGCTCCGGAGTCGTGGCGAGGTGGTCGACGTAATTCGAGATGAACACGGTGAGGAAATCGCGAAAGCGGCCGTCGCGGGGGACCGAAACCAGCACCGCCTTGATGGCGCGGTCCACCAGCTTTACGATCACGCGCTGGTAGAGCTTCTCCTTGCTGCGGAAGTAGTAGTGCAGGAGCGCCTTGTTTACGCCCGCACGTTCTGCGATGGTTTGCATCCGGGCGCCGTCTTTCCCGTACTGGAGGAAGACCTCGGTTGCCGCCTGGAGGATGCGTTCTTCGGTGTTGTCCTGTGGTGGCATGCGGAGCTCTGCAGGTGAATTAACCGTGCGGATTAACTGTCTGGTTAAAACGTACGGTTAATTCACGAAAAAGGCAAGGAAAAATCGCAGGAAAAGTGAAGGAGCTCAGAGAATCTGCCTCCTGCACACTGGCATCAGCACGCCGGGAGCCTCTCCTGGCGCGACAATCGGACCCAGACAAGGTGGAGACAGGGACTTCGAAGTGTTCGAGGAGAGAAAAGTCCCGCAGCCGGTCGGGGAGTCCAAACACCGGGTGCGGGACTGACCAGGAGCACTGGGCTTCGGGTGAAATATGAGCAGCAAAAAGAGACAGCGGCAACAGGTCGCTACTCTACGCCACTTAGCGTTTGCGTAGCGGAGGTAGCGCGGAATCCGTACTGTTCGCAGTAGGAAGTGCTGAACCGATCTGCGCCGCTGCGAATCTGTAGACTGTGCCTGCTGGCCTCGGCACGTTTTTCGGTTACCAGTCCAGAACACCGCGGCCGTAAAGGAGTTCAGAGATCTTATGTTCGATCAGAAGGTCGCGCTCGCGAACGCTCTGCTCCAGTAGCTTCTTGGCTCGCTGGAGCAAACGTTCCGTGGTTTCAATGGTTTTCTTCCGGTAAGCGGTGCGTGCATCGAACATCTTGTTGACAATTTCGCGGAGTTGTTTCTCGAGTTCAGCCCTTTTTTGCTGATCTGTTGTCTCTCTCACTTGCTTTGCCAGCGCTTCCGCCCGGGCATCCAAGGCGAGGTAACGTAGAAAGTCGGGATCCCGGACCAGGTTCTCCGAATCGGTGAGAAGGCCAAGTCGGTTGGGAGAGAGAGCCCACCGCACGGCCTCGGCTTGCGCTCGCCGCTTGACGCTGGAAGGGACAACGAAAATATCAACACTGCTGGGCTGACCTGGCTTTACCTCAACCATCTTCTTTCCGACGGCGACCAGTTTCCTGCCCTTGTGCGCCAGAATCGCGTACTTTCCCGGCGACAGGGGCAAAGCGAAGCGTCCGTCGGTGTCGGTTGTGTCTCTCAGCTTTGTGCCGACCACAAGCACTTCAGCTCCAGCAACACCCTCGTCTGTGCTCAGGTCAATCACTCGCCCGCGGATCGACAGCACGTGTCCTTGCTGTGTTTGACCACAGACAGAAACCGGTA
This sequence comes from Calditrichota bacterium, assembly GCA_013152765.1. Taxonomy (GTDB): domain Bacteria; phylum Zhuqueibacterota; class Zhuqueibacteria; order Oleimicrobiales; family Geothermoviventaceae; genus Geothermovivens. The sequence goes on from JAADFT010000239.1 coordinate 2,415, forward strand.
GGGTACAGGACAACCAGGACAGGGTTAGTACAAACGCGAGAGTCTTCATTGGAAAATCACCTCCTTTTGGCTTCCTGAGTGCGCTTGAAAATCGTCACGCAGGTCACTCAGGAGTCTTTCGGCGTTGCCCAAAAGACTGAGTACCTCTGTGCCGGCACAGTCTGCCAGCACGGAGCCAGAATCGAGACCGGGGAAGGCCAGGTTCAGGTTGCGAAGAGCCGCCATCAGTGAGTCGGTTTGGGCAGCGAGCAAGATTTCGTTTTGCACAGCCCTGTCAAAGGCTGACTTGTCCTGACGTTGTGTGGTGAGCCACCAGGTTGTTCCCGCAGCGAAAAGGAACAGCAAGATCCCTGCTGCCACGCGCAGCCAGTGAAATCTCCAGTGCACAGGCGCGCGCAGTGGAGGTACGGCAACGGGAGGTGGTTTGGCGCCTTCCTCGAGGTCACCTCGCTGAAGATTGCGCAGGAATTCGAGTTCCTCCTGGCAGCTTTTGCAGGTGCGCAGATGTGCAAACAGGGCAGCCTCGCGCTCGGGATCTTCGAGCTCACCGTACGCGTACAGGATCAGGTCGTTCACAGGGCAGCGGCTCATGCCAACTCCTTGAGTTCGCTACGAAGACGTTTGACGGCTCGGTGCATGTGTGAAAGCACTGTGTTCAGTGGTTTGTTCAAAACCTCAGCGATTTCCCGAAACGTCAGGTCCGATTGCAGGCGGAGTAGCACAACTTCCCTTTCGGGTTCGGGCAAGCGGGCGATTGCCCGGTACAGGTAGCGTTTGCGTTCGCCGTTCACCACTTCGTCCTCGGAGTGCTCCTGGGAGACCAGAGTGTCAAAGCGGTCCTCGTCCAGTGGCAGTGTCCTGGATTGCTGTCGTGACTGCCGAACGACGTTGACGGCGATCCCAAAAAGCCAGGTCCGAAAGTGGCCGCGCTCCCGGTACCGGGTTCGTAGCGCTTGAAAGCAGCGGTACCAGGTCTCCTGATAAAGCTCGTTGGCCAGCGAGCTGGAGCCTGCAAGAGCCCGAATGAAGCTGTACAGCGGGAGGGCGTAGCGTTGAACAAGGGCGTCGAGTGCTTTCGTGGATCCTCGCTTAGCCTGACGAACGAGCTCGGCGTCACTTTGTTGATGCAGGCTGTTCACCCACCGCACGGTTGTTTGTGTTCGCAGCCTGTGTTTCACCCTTTCCAGCAATGAATCTACAAAACCCGTCGATTATTGCAGGGGAAAATCGCGTCGCCCGCCGCAGACCTCTGTTGCTCGTCTGCTCAAAAATCCGTACATTTGCGGAGTTTAAGAGACTTGTGAGGAATTTTCGCGTGCCGCAGCGGGCACAGGGAATTTTGTGAACACCGTAAGAACCGTTGATTCCTCTGCGCCGGTTGTGTTGCTGCGGTTTCGTTGAAAGGCTGTGGCGTAGGATGCGACCATCTACCGGGATTTCGAGACGAATCTTGTGACAGACGGCTGATGACTGATCCCACGAAAATCAGGAATTTCTCCATCATTGCCCACATCGACCACGGGAAGTCCACGTTGGCGGACCGGCTGCTCGAGCTCACCGGCACGCTTCGGCGCGAGCAGATGGTGGAGCAGGTCCTGGACAACATGGACCTGGAGCGCGAGCGCGGCATTACGATCAAGGCGCACGCCATCACCATGAGCTACCACGCCGAGGATGGGCAGGAGTACATCCTGAACCTGATCGACACACCGGGCCACGTGGATTTCTCCTACGAGGTGTCGCGAAGCCTGGCCGCGTGCGAAGGAGCGCTACTCGTCGTAGACGCGTCGCAGGGGGTGGAAGCGCAGACGATCAGCAACCTCTACCTGGCGCTCGAGAACGAGCTCACCATCATTCCGGTGATCAACAAAATCGACCTGCCCGTGGCCCGGGTGGACGCGGTCAGGGAGCAGTTGATGGAGCTGCTTGGGGTTGGTGAGGAAGACGTGTTGCTCGTGAGCGCCAAGACGGGCCAGGGCGCGAAGGAAGTGCTGGAAGCAATTGTGAAGCGCATTCCGCCGCCTCCCGGTTCGTCGGACGCTCCGCTTCGGGCTCTGGTTTTCGACAGCGTGTTCAATCCTTACCGCGGTGCGGTGGCTTACGTGCGCGTGGTTGACGGAACAATCGGCCAGGGCGACCGGATTCGGTTCTTTTCGACCGGGAAAGAATTCGAAGTGGACGAGGTGGGCATTTTGCGTTTAGGGCAGCACCCGCGCAAACGTCTGGTCGCCGGTGAAGTGGGGTACGTGATCGCTGGCATCAAGGAAGTGGCCGACACGCG
>JAADFT010000240.1 GCA_013152765.1 Calditrichota bacterium
CTCGTACAGCCCTGAGGTCTCGGACGCCCAGCAGGGTGTGCGCAAAGATCTACTTGCCTACTACGAAATCTACAATCACAAGGGGACGGATTCGGTTCAGGTCGAGTACGTTGTGCGCAATTCGCACAACGAGAAGGTGAGCAAGGGCCGCATGTGGAAGCGAACCCCCGGTGAACGCACGAAAGCGGTGCTGGATTTGCATTCAATGAAGCTCCAACCGGGCAAGTACCTGCTGCGTCTCACCGTGAAAGACGGCCGCGACCGCGACTTCACTGAGAAGATGTTCAACGCCAACTGGTCCGGTCTGCCCGCGACGATTTCCGATCTGGAGCTGGCCATCGACCAGCTGCGCTACATTGCCACGAGCGAGGAATTCAAGGCGCTCAAAAAGGCGCCTCCTGAGAAGAAACTGAAATTGTTCAAGGAGTTCTGGGCCAAGCGCGACCCGACACCGGGGACGCCCGAAAACGAGGCCATGGAGGAGCACTACCGGCGAGTCCAGTACGCCAACGAGAATTTCAAAGGCTTTCAGGAAGGCTGGAAGACGGACATGGGGATGGTTTACATCATCCTGGGGCCGCCGGACGACATCGAACGCCATCCCTTCGAAATTGACAGCAAGCCGTACGAGATCTGGTACTACTACCACATCAACCGGCAGTTCATCTTCGTGGACGAAAACGGTTTCGGCGAGTACCGGCTGTACAACCCGTACGAATTGTGGGATTGGCAACGTTTGCAGCGTTAGTTCGCTTTGGGGCGGTTTGTGGGGTGGAAGGGTGCTGCGCGACAACGTCTGAGTGATTTCTGATCTGGGGACAGCGCAGGGTTACCCGTGCCGTCCCCTTTTTACGTTGGGGGGGCGGCTGCACGCAAGGGGCAAGGACATTCTTCGTCGGAAACGCAGAACAGCAACGTGGAGGAAACAACCGGGAAACAACAGCGGAAAGGGAGAGGTATGCCAAAACCAACAGGTCTGAGACCCGGCGACACGATTGGCATTGTGGCGCCGGGAAGCCCCATGTCGCCTGAGAGACTGGAAAAGGGGGTCGAGTACCTCGAGAGCAGGGGGTACAGGGTTGTGCTTGGCAAACACGTTCGGGACCAGCGTGGCTATCTGGCTGGCGACGACGTGGACAGGGTGTTCGACCTCGAGCAGATGTTCCGGGACCCGGACGTCAGAGCCGTTTTCTGCGCGCGCGGGGGCTACGGGACCCAGCGCCTGCTCGACCTGATCGACTACGAGATTGTGGCTGCGAACCCGAAGATCTTCGTCGGGTACAGCGACATCACCGCACTGCAACTCGCATTTTGGGGCAAGGCCGGCCTTGTGAGCTACTCCGGCCCGATGCCGGCTGTGGAAATGGGCCTGGGCATTGACCCGTTCACGGAGAAGATTTTCTGGCAGATGCTGGAGGGTAGTGGGCTCACAGGGCCGCTGCCTTTGCCGGAAGGGCATGAGCTTCAAGTGCTGAAACCGGGCAAAGCCCGGGGACCTTTGGTTGGCGGCTGCCTGTCGCTGGTTGCCACGCTTCTCGGCACGCCGTACGCACCGGATTTCACCGGCGCTGTGCTTTTTCTGGAAGACGTCGGTGAAGAGCCTTACAGGCTCGACCGGTACCTCGCCCAGCTACGCCTGGCTGGTGTTTTCGACCGTGTGGACGGTGTGGTGCTCGGGCAGTTTCTGGACGCCGAGCCCAAGGGGGACTCACCGAGCCTCTCGGTGCAGGAGGTGTTGCGCGACTACTTCGACCGTCTGCACGTGCCGGTGGTGGCCAACTTCCCTTACGGGCACGGCGCAGTAAAGGTGACCATGCCCGTGGGAGTTCAGGTGGAGCTCGACACCGAGGCCGGAGAGCTTCGCCTGCTGGAGCCCACGGTCGAACCCGCTGGACTTCAGGGCTGAGACAACGCACGTTTCCGCAGGGCTCCGGACACCGGAGCCCTTGCTAATTTGGTGGGTCCCGTTCCCTGGTTACGGTCGGACCGCCTCACTTCTTGCAAGAAACAGCGTCTCTCTGTCCGACGACGACTTAATCTGCAGCACCGTCAGGGATGGACTGGGGACGTGAGTCCGGCAGTGGGCTGTCCTTGTTGAAAAAGGGGTGCTCCAGTTCGCACGGCGAAACGTCAAACGGTCCCGGAATGCGTTGACCTAAGGGAGGTAGTCATGCGAGCGAGTCAGCGCGTGTCTGCGTTCGTTGTTCTGGTTGTTCTCGTTGGTGGGGCTCTTCGGGCAGCACTGCCTTCGGAGCGCAGTTGGGAGATGCCGCTTCAGACGAAAGCGGACTTTTTCTACCAGAACTTGCTGGATCGACACCTGATCGACGGACTGTTCACCAGTCATGTGGAGCTGCTTCCGGGTGGCGAGGTGGACCACACGACCACGGGGATTTGCGACGTTGCTCACGCCGCCTGCTGGACGGGCCGCTACCTGGCGGGTGTCGGGTACTGGTACGCGGCAACCGGAGACTCCTCCGTGCGGCAACACGGTCAGCTCATCCTGGATGCTCTGGCGCGGCTGCACCACATGACGGGCGTGCCCGGCCTGCTGGCCCGCGGGTACGTCAAGGGACACGGTCCTTCCTACGAAGAGCGCTTCCACGAACCACACGAGGACGAGTGGCACCAGGGCGTCGGGCCTTACCAGGACTACCGCTGGCGCGGCGACGTGAGCGTCGACAACTACAACGGAGTGCTCTTCGGCTACGCCGTTTACTACGACCTGGCGGCCTCAGAACGGCAGCGCAAGCAAATCCAGGACGAGGTGCGGGCGCTGCTAACGCACGTTGTGGATCACGACATGCGGATCGTGGATGTGGACGGCGAAGTCACGGAGTGGGGGCGTTGGTTGCACGATCCTTCCCATTTCGGAAAACTGCCTCCGGGGCGAATGCGCCAGTTTTCGGCAGTGCTGGCCCTGGCTGCGCTCAAGATCGCGGACCACATCACCGGTGAGGCGAAATTCGGGCGCAAGTACAGGGAGCTGGTCCGTCAGTACAAGATTCGCGAGGTGGAGAATCTCCCGGAAATCGCGTACAATCCGGGCATCAGCGCCTCCGACGCCTGCATGTACCTGGAGTCGCTGTACAACCTTTGCCGGCTTGAGAAAGATGAGGGACTGGTACGGAACTACACGCTCCTGCTTCGCAACCTCTACCGGTTCTTCCAGGGGGACGGCAACACGTTTTTCGACTTTGTCTACGCCGCGGTGACCGGGGACACAAGCCAGGTAGCGGACGGGTTGCAAACGCTTCGCCTTTTCCCGACGGATCGCGTGGTGAAGCCTGTGATGCTGAGCCTGGACCCGCAGTGGGCGCGCTACAAGGGCGGGGTGCTGCCCATCAACGTGCGGCCGCTTGACAACGAGTACGAGTGGAAAAACGACGGCAAACAGCTGGACGGCTGGCTGGCCGAACGGATTGTTTCGCTGGACCTGGCGCCTGAGGACCCAACGGTCCGTGTCGCCGTGTCGGATGCAGGACAGATCTACCGCTCCCTGGATGGCGGACTGCACTGGGAAAATGTGTCCAGAGGGCTGGACGGCGCGGCAGTTCGTCAGGCCGTGTTCTCCAGTAGGCGGCTGCGGATTCTGTTCGCGGCCACCGATCGTGGTGTTTACCGGAGCCTGGACGGTGGCCTCACGTGGGAGCCGAAGAACCTGGGCCTGCGCTCGCGTAACGTGCGCGCGATTTTCCGCCGGATTTCTGATCCCGAGGTACTCGTGGCCGTGACGGACGAGGGCGTCTACGGGTCTTGGGACCGCGCCGAGCAGTGGGTGGACATTTCGGCGGGACTGAGCCTGCGAGAGGATCTGCGAGTGACACCGGTGAAGGCCCCCGTGCCGACGCTGCTGGCTATCTCGAAAAACGTGGTGTTCGTGAAATCAGGCGATGGAGCCTGGCAACGTGTGGCGGAGCTGGAACCGCGTTTCCTGCGCGTGAACTCTCTGGCGTTCGATCCCGAGCATGCTTACACCGTCTACGCTGCCACAAACGAATTCGGCGTGCTGAAAAGCGATGACGGTGGTCGGAGCTGGCGCACGCTGCACTGGCGCTACGTGTTCGACGAGCCCGTTCTTTCCGTCGCCGTGGGCTACCACCGGCCGAACACGCTGTACGCTGCTCGGAAGGATGGTGTGTGGGTCACCTACGACGGAGGCGACCACTGGACGCGGGCCACGGACGGTCTGGACATCCCGTCAGCGAACGCTGTGTTTACCAGCCCGCTGGAGCCTTTAGTGTGGGTGAGCACACCGGCCGGACTTTACGCAAGCGCAATGCCGGAACTGGGCTGGCGGTTTGCGAATCTCCGGGTGATCGAGCGCCACAGCCCCAACCGCTTTGAGGTGGGCGGTGTGGACTACCTGATGGCCTACTGGATGGGGCGCTACTACGGTTTCATCAGCGAGGAAGAGGCAAAGCGACCGCCGGAGGAGTGGTAAGATTCGCGTGTTCGGCGGGCTACCCTGAAGTGCTCGGGGGCCGCAACCGCGTGCGTCGGGTTCTTACGGTGTGGCACTTTTGGTAGCAGACGTAAACGGTGTGTAAGAGTCTGAAACCCCGGTTCGCCAGCAAAGCGGGAAGAGGTCCGGGATGGGCTTTGCGGATTGGAGAGGAGTCGTAAAGCGTTTCTGGGGCAGAGGTGTCTGTCCGTACCAGCTTTCGCTGGTTTTGGACT
>JAADFT010000241.1:0-1626 GCA_013152765.1 Calditrichota bacterium
TTGCCGCGCTCACGTACAGGGTGGAAGCTTTCGACGGTTCGCGCTGGCACGCGCTGGGCCAGGGGCTGCGCAAGTGTAGCTTCCTGGCCACGGACCGGCAGGGTCGTCTCTGGGTTGGCCGAGAGCTGGACGGTGTGGCCGTCTACGACGAGGCGGCGCAAAGCTGGCAAGACGTACAGGCCAACTGTCCGGCTGGCAATGTCATCACGGACCTGGCGATCGACCAGAACGGAGTGCTGTGGTGCACGTCACGAGATGGTGGGGTGTTTTCTTACGACGGGCAGAAGTGGACCGTGTACAACGTGCGCAACGGCTACCTTCCGGTCGACATCATTCTGGCCGTAGCCGTGGACCAGGCGAACCGGAAATGGTTCGCCACGCAGGGAAGAGGGGCCGTCGTTTTCGCGGAAACGGACACAGGGCTGGCCGTGACACTCCATTCCGAAGCGGACGGCACGCTGGCTGGCTCCGTGACTCCCACTTACGTGATCGTCAACGACATCGGGGTGGACCCGGAAGGGAACGTCTGGCTTCTCAACCGTTTTGCCAGCAACGGCAACGCCGTGGCGTTCGTGACGCCGGACGGCAAGTGGGGCTACTTCTCCTTAGTCGACGGCTTGAAGACGACGGCCGTGGTGACCATCGCTTTCGGGCCCGCAGGTCGCAAGTGGATTGGCACAGATCAGGACGGCGTACAGGTGATCGACGACGCCGGAACGCTCTTCTCAAAGGAAGACGACGATCTGAGCCAGGGACTGACGATCACGGACGGTTTGAAGAGCAACCGCGTTCGGGCCATCGCCGCGGACGAGAACGGTGTCGTCTGGATCGGGACGGACAAGGGTCTGAACTACTGGTACGCTGGCGACGTCGGTGAACGGTGGGGGCTGATTTCCGACGACATCTACGCGATCGGCGTCGACCCGCAGAACAACAAGTGGATCGGCACTGGTTCGGGAATCACCCTGCTGGATCCCGACGGCTACCCGGTGCGACATTTTACCACGCAAAACAGCGACCTGGTGTCCGACCACGTGCAGGCCTTCGCTTTCGACGCCACCTCTGGCGACGTGTACATCGGCACGTCGCACGGTCTCTCGCGGCTGTCTACGCCTTACACAGCCCCGAAAGAAAACCTGAGTGAAGTGCTCGTGTACCCCAATCCCTACCTGGTGACTCCCGGCGGGCCAAAGCTCACGATCACGAACCTCGCGCGGCAAAGTCGCGTGCGCATTCTCACCGAGGACGGGCGCTTAGTGCGCAATTTCTTGCCCGGCGAGGTTCCAGGGGGCCGTGTGTTCTGGGACGGCCGCAACGACCGCGGTCAGCTCGTTTCCAGCGGTGTCTACCTGGTACTGGTGACCACCGAAGCCGGTGAGTCGGCAATTCGCAAAGTCGCTGTGATCCGGTAGTAGGGTTGCCCACCTGGTCGAGCCACTCGTGGGGCCTTCCTTGGTGCTAAAAGCGACGCGGGGGCTTTGTTGATGCGGCTCACAAAGCTTTTGTCAAAAATCCGACGCGCCCGCCGTATCCTCGAAGTTCCCTCTGGATTTTTTCGGAATTTGTGCTTATCTTGCGGTGGTTTGGTTCCCAGCCCAAGGTTCGGAGGTTGCGTGGTTGCCGCAA
>JAADFT010000241.1:1724-7632 GCA_013152765.1 Calditrichota bacterium
GTACACTTGACTCCTGACTGATTCGACGCCGGAGACACTGAATGCGGACGAGATTTCTTGCACCGGTTTTGCTTTTCGCTTTCCTGCTGGTCGGTTGTGGATCCGAGGCAACACACGAGAAGCCACGCAACCTGATCCTCATGATCGGCGACGGCATGGGAGTCGCAGCGATCATGCAGGCCAAGGTGGCCAAGGGGAATGTGAGTTTTGAGCGTTTTCACCGCGGTGGCATCATGACCACACACCCGCTCAACGACGACACCTGGGTCACCGATTCGGCGGCAAGTGCAACGGCTATGGCCACCGGACACAAGACTGTTCGCGGCCTGCTAAACCTTCTCCCGGCCCAGGGTGGAGGTTACGACACGCTTCGTATTTTCACGGAACTCGCCAAGAAACGCGGGAAATCCGTCGGCATCGTGGTCACGTGCGCGATCACAAACGCCACGCCAGCGGCTTTCTACGCGCACTCAAAACGCTACGATGAGCAAAACATCGCGCGCCAGTTTGTGTCGAGGCAGCTTGTGGACGTTGCCTTCGGCGGAGGGCGTTCGCTTTTCCTGCCGAAAGGTGTAGAAGGCAGCGGACGCAGCGACAGTCTGGACCTGCTCGGGGCACTTGAGTCCAAGGGCTACACCGTGATCAGCGAGCCCGGTAAGCTTGCGTCCCTGGACCCGTTGAAAACAAAGAAAGTGGTCGGCCTGTTTGCTTTGGGCGCTCTTCCGCAGGCACCCGAACGCAAGCCCAACCTGTCCGAAATGCTGGAAAAGGCGCTGGCGATCCTGAACGAGAATCCCCAGGGTTTCTTCCTGATGGTCGAGGGCTCGCAAATCGACTGGGCTGCCCATGACCACGACGCCGAGTGGGAAGAGGCGGAGACGATCGAGTTTGAAGAAGCGGTGGGAAAGGCCCTGGATTTCGCCAGGAAGGAGGGTCACACGCTGGTGCTGGCGACGGCGGACCACGAGACTGGCGGAATGGCCCTGGAAGGCGGGTCCCAGTCGAGGCACACGATCGAAGCGCGCTACATTCTGAAGGAACACAGCGCCAATCCCGTCGCATTCTTCGTGGACGGTCCGTCTTCAGAGCGGTTCGGAGGCATGATCGACAACACCACGATCGGTCAGGTGTTTTGGGAACTCCTGCAGTAGCAGCGTTTTGAAAATGTAGAGAACGTTTCGGTAGTGGTGGCAAAGTAGCTCAGTCGCTGCAAACTGCGTGTGCGCAAGACATGCTTCAACGGTTGCTCGTGCGAAATCTGGCGGTCATCGACGAGGTGGAAATCGAATTCCAGCCCCACCTCAACATCATCACGGGGGAGACCGGTGCTGGTAAGTCAATCCTGGTGGGGGCGCTCGGGCTGGTGCTCGGCAGTCGCGCCGACGTCGGACTCCTCCGAGCCGGGAAAGACCGTGCCGTTGTTGAGGCGGAGTTCAACCTGGCAGGTGACCACCCGATTTTCGACCTGCTCAGCGAGTACGACCTCGCCTCTGAGGACAACCTTTTGCTTTTGCGACGCGAACTCCTGGCCAGCGGCCGGAGCCGCGCTTTTGTGAACGACATCCCCGTACCCGCCAGCCTGTTGCAGGAGATTGGCGATCGTCTTGTCGACCTCCACGGTCAGCACGAACACCAGACTCTGCTGAGACCATCCACACACATCGTTTACCTGGACGAATTTTCCGGCCTCCGCCAGCAAGTGGCGGAGTTCGGTCAGCTTTACAGACGCGTGGGCGACCTCCAGCGCGAGGTCGAGCGACTGCGGCGCGAGGAGCAGACTCTGCGCGAGCGGCGTGAGCTCTTTGAGTTCCAGCTGCGCGAAATCGACGCCGTCAAGCCCTCGGTCGAAGAAGAAGACGAGCTGACACGCGAGGAGCAGATCCTCTCGAACGTCCAGCGCCTTCAGGAAGAGACGGCTCAGGTTGTGAATCTGCTTTACGAGGGCGAGGGCAGCGCCCTGGACAGCATTGCCGCAGCCCTGCGACAGCTGGAGCGCCTGGGCGAAATCGACGCGGCTTTCGGCAAATTGGCCTCGGATCTGGAACAGGCGCGTGTGGCCGTGGACGAGGTCGCCAAATCCGTGCTCGACTACCGGGCGGGGATCGACGCCGATCCGGCTCGACTCGAGCAGGTTCGCAACCGTCTGGCGGAGTACACACGCCTGAAGAAACGCTACGGCGCGTCCACCGAGGAGGTGCTTCGCTACCGCGACAAGATCGCTGCGCAGCTCAGTCAGTTTCAGAGCATGAGCGAGCAGATTGAGGCGCTGGAGGATGAAATCGCTTCCCTCCGAAGCCGGTTGGCCGAGCTGAGTCTGGAGCTGTCCGAGCGGCGGCGGTCGTCTGCAGGAGACCTGGAGAAGGCGGTTCAGGAGAAGCTGGCGGAACTCGGCATGCCGGGATCCGTTTTTCGGGTCGTGTTTCGCGAAGAGGAAGATCCGTCGGGCATCGTCGAGCGCCAGGGTGTGCGCTACCGAACTGGACCGCGCGGAACCGACATTGTGGAATTTTACATTTCGACGAACCCTGGCCAGGAGGCGCGTCCGCTGGCGAAAGTTGCCTCGGGCGGCGAGATTTCGCGCGTGATGCTGGCGCTGAAGAGTGTGCTGGCAACGTGCGATCCCGTTCCGACGATGATTTTCGACGAGATCGACATGGGCGTTTCCGGCCGGGTGGCGCAGGCGGTGGGGCGCAGCCTCCGGGAGCTGGCGGAGCACCGTCAGATTCTGTGCATCACGCACCTGCCGCAAATCGCCAGCCAGGGACACGCGCATTTTCTCGTCGAGAAAATTCAGAAAGGCGATCAAACGCGTACTGTGGTTCGGCGGCTGGACCGCAGGGGCAGGGAGGAGGCCATCGCCCGTTTGCTGAGCGGCGAGCGTTTGTCTGAGACACATTTGCGCACAGCCCGCGAACTGCTGGCCGAAGCAGGCGAGGAAAGGGCAAACTGAGCCCATTTGACCGGGGCACACGCGGTCAGAAAACTCGACCGGTCAGGAATTTTCGCACGGACTGTTCCGTTTTCTCCAGTCGCAACGGCTTTTGCCGATTCTGATTGATGAGGCGAATCTCGCGCAAACAGCACGTTTGCAGGTGAGCAAGGGAACCTGAAGCGAGAAATTCGCCCACCGCGCAGCCGGAACGCAACCTGATCGAAGGTCCCGTTTCCGGAAGAAAGTCGGCAGCGCGCTACGACCGGAGAGTGCTGCTGTCGCGACATTTTCTTAACTCCGCACGTTTGCAAGAGTGGAGGTAGCTTGGATAAGATTGTAATCGTGGGCGGAAAGCCCCTTCGCGGGACGGTGCCTGTCTACGGCGCCAAGAATGCTGTGCTGCCCATCATGGCCGCTGCGTTGCTGGCCAGCGGGAAGTACGAAATTGACTCCGTTCCGGATCTCCGCGACGTGCGGACGATGGCGCACCTGCTGCGGATCATCGGTGCGCAGGTTGTGCAGGAAGATCACAAGCTGACCATCGACACGCAGCACTGCTCGTTTCTCGAGGCGCCGTACGAGCTGGTGAAAACGATGCGCGCCTCGATTTACGTGCTGGGTCCGCTTCTCGCCCGGTTCGGGCGCGCGCGAGTTTCGCTGCCGGGCGGTTGCGCCTGGGGTCCACGTCCGGTGGACTTCCACATCAAGGGCATGCAGAAGCTCGGCGCGGAAATCGATCTGGATCGAGGCTACATCGTGGCCCGGGCAAAGAAGTTGCGCGGTGCCACCATCACGCTGGACATCCCGAGCGTGGGCGCGACCGGAAACATCCTGATGGCCGCTACCCTCGCGGAAGGGCGCACCGTGATCGAGAACGCAGCCCGGGAGCCTGAAATCACAGCCCTGGCTGAATTCCTGGTGCAGATGGGCGCGCAAATCGAGGGCATCGGGACGGATCGTTTGGTGATCGACGGAGTCGACGAGCTGAGCCCCACGAACTTTCAGGTCATCCCGGACAGGATTGAGGCCGGCACGTTCCTTCTCGCCGGCGCCATCACGGGCGGCGAAGTGACCGTCACAAACGTCGTGCCCGAGCATCTGCGCGCCGTCCTGACCAAGCTGGAAGACGCTGGTGTGGAGCTGACGGAAGGGGAGGACTGGATTCGCGTTCGCGCTCCACAGCGTGTGAAGCCTGTGGATGTGACCACCGCCGTGTACCCCGGTTTTCCGACCGACATGCAGGCGCAGTGGATGGCGCTCATGTCCGTGGCGGACGGCAGCTCGGTGATCACGGACACCATTTTCCTCGATCGATTCACGCACGTGGCCGAGCTGCAACGCCTCGGCGCACGCATCAGGATGGAGGGCAATTCTGCCCACGTCACCGGAGTGGAGAAGCTCCAGGGCGCGCCGGTGATGTCGACAGACCTTCGGGCAAGCGCCTGCCTGATTCTGGCAGGTCTGGCGGCCGAGGGACGGACGGACGTGTCGCGCGTGTACCACATCGATCGTGGCTACGAGCGGATCGAAGAAAGGCTGAAACCGTTGGGAGCAGAAATCTGGCGTGAAGAAGAGCCCTGGCCTCAGGCCGTAACAACGGATCTTTCCGCGCTTTCGCCGGAGGAACGCTGACCTCTTTCCGTGAGTGGGATTGCAAGGGGTGGACACAAAGCGTACGCGCTGGGAAAACAGGTTGACACTGGAGAGGAAAAAGGGCGGCTTTTCGAGATCGGGGAGGGGAGACAGGTTCTGGTCTGTTGGAACCGAGAATCGTTGTAGGAGGGCGAGGAAATGAGTGAGACACGAAAAGTGCTCGCGGGGTCGTTGGGGACACTGCTCATCGTCGTGATGGGGTTGTTCCTCATGTGCGCGGTTCAGCACGGGGCCGTCAAGAACGAGCCGGCCACCGACGACGAAGCGTACAAAAAGGAGCTGATCGAGCTTCTCGGGTTACAGGAGGAAGTGCCTCCGCCAGAGACGGAACAGTCTAAGGCTCAGACGGCTGACACCACCGTGGCAGAAACGACCGTGTCGGAAGTTGTCAGTTTGCCCGACACAGTGTCAGTTGGCGACCGGCCGGAGGAGCTTGCTGCTCTCCTGGAAAAGATCGACAGCCTGAACCGCGTTGTGTCCGAACGTGAACGCGAGATCAAACGGCTCACGGAAGAAGCCCAGAAACTGGACCAGTCGATCACCCGGGTAAAGCAGCAACTGCTGGTTGCGAAGGGCGAAGCTCCGCTCACCCCGGTGCAGTTGCGCGTGGGTGCGGGCCAGCAGGTTAGCCTGGCGAAGTTCGAAGCCCGCTACAAAGAGGCGCTGAAACTGTTCAACCAGCGGAAGTATGCCCAGGCACGGCAGATCTTCGAATCGCTTCTGCTGCAAAACCCGAAGCACCGCCTGGCTGACAACTGCCAGTACTGGATTGGCGAGTGCTACTTTGGCGAACGGCGCTACCTGGAAGCTCTGGCCGAGTTCGAAAAAGTTTTCTCGTTCGACGCACAGGACAAATACGACGATGCTCAGATCATGATTGCCCTTTGCCATTTGCGCCTGGGGAACCCGGCACAGGCCAAACTGGAGCTCGAGCAGTTCTTGCGTTTCTACCCGAAAAGCGAGTACGTGGCCAAAGCCGAGGCCATGTATCGCCGGGTTTCGGCCCAGGTTTAACGCTCGGCAGGGAAGTGGCTCACCTGCAGGGCTCAGGCGGTTCCAGCAGACCGAGAAGGGCAGCACCCGGGGATTGGCCTTGCAACGTCAAAATGTTGTTGGACTTGTCCTTGGCTGAGTCGACTTAGGCTGGCGCGTCCGGGGATCTGCTCCCCAGGCGGAAATGCTGTCTCGTCCCCTTAGCTTCCTGACAGAGCAGGAGTACTTAGCCAGGGACGTGTGTCCCGTGGTGAGAGATTACCGACCGTTGCCCGCAGGGCGTCGACAGGGCAGGGTTCTCCGATGGCGTGAGCCGAATCTGTTTTCCTC
>JAADFT010000242.1 GCA_013152765.1 Calditrichota bacterium
GCAGTTCTTCCTGGTGGCGTTTTCGTTCCCGGCGGAGCGCATCACGCTCGTGTCGAGCTTCGGCCAGTTCGGCGTCGATGGCGATATGGGCGTCGGTCAGCACCTGGGCCAGCAGGGCCTCGTCCTTGGCCAGGCCGCGTACCTCGTCGACCACGACGCGTTCGATTTCCCCAGCGGGCAGTGTGCCCGCAGAGCAAACGTCGTGGCCGTTCTTGATCGCATTGGTGCAACGGTAGTACCGGTAGAAGTTCCGTTTGTTCTTACCGCAGAAGGTGTGCGTCATCGCGGTGCCACAACTCTTGCACCGCAGCAGGCCTCGCAGCAGCGCCCCGTACTTGTTGCGCACCTCCGCACCGCCGGTACGCCCATTGTAATGGAGTTGCTTTCGAACCTTGTCGAACAGGTCCTGCTTGATGATCGGCTCGTGCTCGCCGGGATGAAGCTCGTCCTTGTAACGAATCTTGCCGGTGTAAATCGGGTCAGCAGCTGGTACAGCGTCGCCTTGTCGAACGGTCGACCGCCGAGCTTCTTGCCCTTCTTGGTGATGCGCCGTTTGTTGACCCAGCCGCGACGTTTGAGTTCCTTGACCACCGGCAGCAGCGACGCTTCCTGGAGGTACATCCGGAACATCTCACGGACGCGAGCGGCCTCCTTGGCGTTGATCACCAGCCGGGGACTCGGGCCGGTGCGGTCCACGTCGTAGCCCAGCACGGGTGCTCCGCCGGTCCACTTGCCCTTGCGGGCTTGGGCGGCGAGCTTATCGCGGATGCGTTCGCCGATGATCTCCCGTTCGAACTGGGCGAAACTGAGCAGGATGTTCAGCGTCAACCGGCCCATCGAGTGCGTGGTATTGAAATGCTGGGTCACCGAGACGAACGAGACGCTGTGATTATCGAACGTCTCCATGATGCGGGCGAAATCGAGCAGCGATCGGCTGAGGCGGTCGACCTTGTAGACGACCACGCAGTCGATCTTGCCACTGTTGATGTCGCGCAGCAGCCGGTCGAGCGCCGGGCGCTCCATGTTGCCGCCGGTAAAGCCGCCGTCGTCGTATCGGTCTGGCAGCACCGTCCAGCCCTCGGCCTTCTGGCTGGCGATGTACGCCTCGGCCGCGTCGCGCTGGGCATCAAGGCTGTTGTACTCCTGGTCAAGGCCTTCCTCGCTGCTCTTGCGCGTATAGATGGCACAGCGGATGGTGGTTTTCTCGGTCTTCTTACTGCATCTACTCATCGCTGCACCCCGAGCTTGAAGAAGCGGAACCCATTGATGTGGCTGCGTGTGATCCGCTTGGCCACGGCCGTCAGCGTGCGGTAGCGGTCGCCTTCGTACTCGAAGCCGCTGCCGTCCTTGAGGTAGACCACGCGGTGGGTCCGGCCCTTGTATTGACGGACGATTGCCGAACCGGGCGCGGGCAGGCGTGGGTCGGTCGGCTTGTCCCGGCCTGTCGGCGCGGGCCTGGTGACGGTTGCCGACTCGCCGTCCTGCGGCGGGCAGATCATGGTCCTGGGGGCCATGACCCGCACATCGGCGTCGTCGGCCAGTTCCGCCGCCCGCCTGCGTGCCCGCTGCGACAGGTCGCCCTCGGCGTTGGCCTGCAATCGCCAGGCGATCTTGCGGATCAGGTAGGCCCGGTGGCGGGTCCGGCAGGGCTGGCCGTGCAGTTCGGCGTATCGCTCGGCCAGCTCGCCCGTGGACATCGGTCCAGGGCGGTGAATTCGGTTGCGATGTCAGTCATTTCATGCGGCTCCTTTCGTCAAGGGTTTTCCGAGACGCGGCCCGTTAACCGCCGGGTCGCGGAGCCACACTGAGCCTCGTTTTCGACGGAACCTCAAGGCAGTTCCGAGGCTCTTTCGAGACTGTTTCTCGATGCGATGATGCCGCTGTTTCGGCCATGCGGAGGCGGCGCAGAAGGCCATTCGCGAGGATGTTGGCGACTTCGAGGCGGCGCTCATCGGCCGTCATGCTTTCGGGGTTGGTTGCCGAGATCATGGCAAGGCTCCCAGGGGCGGTTTCATGCTTACGCCCACATTGGTTACCTATGCCGTCTGTCGCCGGTGCGCCCACGGTATTTCCTGAAATCGGGTCATTCGAGTCGTTGTCAGGCAGCATGAATTGCCGTATACTCATTGTTGCGTCAAAGTCCTTTCAACCAGGTGGGTTTATGCGAAACACTACGGTTATTGTCCTTCTGAGTGTTTTTACTGTTTCCGTAGCCGCCCATGCTGCAACGCCTCATCGCTACGCCGTTGTCATCGGCATCAACGACTACGCCGATCCGGCCATCCCGGATCTGAAGTACGCCGAGAATGACGCCAAGGCCATTTATGCCACATTGACCGATCCTGACATCGGCCGGTTCCCTAAGGGTAACGTCACGATGTTACTGGGCAGCCAAGCCACGCCCAGTAACATCAAGGCCGCCCTCTGGAAACTCCGCGGCGTGGGCAAGAACGACGTCGTGATCTTCTATTCCGGCCACGGGGCCAAGGAGGGCAACGAGGCCTTCTGGGTCACGCAGAACGCCCAGATCAGCGCCCTTCCCGCCACAGCCCTGTCGAATACCGACATTCGCAAGTATCTCAAGATCATTCCATCGCAGAAGCTCGTTACGTTCCTGGATTGCTGCTACGCCGCCAGCACGGTGAAAAAATCCCTCAGCGATCCGACCAAGCTCTTTGGCGAGTTCGCCGGCAAGGGGCGCGTTACCATCGCCGGTTCTGCCGACAATCAGGAAGCGATGGAGATGCCCGCAGCCAAGTCAGGCGTGTTCACCCACTTCCTCGTCCAGGCGCTTGACGGCAAGGCGGACGCCAACGAAGACGGCGTCGTTACCTTCGAGGAGGTCTGGCGATACCTCGGCAATCACGTCCGCAAGGCTTCGGTGGCCCAGGGCGGACTGCACGAGCCGGTTATCATCACCGAGTCAGGTGTGACGCCACAGTTCCTGCTGACTTTCAACCCGACGGCTAAGGCTGCCAACGACAAGGCGCTGATTACGCTGCGGAAGCTCTTTGCCGCCGACAAGATCACCGGCGAGCAGTATGACACGGGGCGGGCCGCGTTGACCTCTCCGGCAATCGGCCTCGAGGCCCAGGCCCGCCGGGAGGTGTTCGCGGATCTCGCCGCCGGGAAGCTCGATCCGAAATACCTCGCATACGTGCTGAGCGAGCGGATCAAGAGCGCCCGCCGGGCCTCGGCGGTGCCGCCCTCGACGAGCGGAAAGCCCACGCTTGCGGTCGTCCCGTTCGACGTGCTGGGTTCGGTCCGCGTCAAGGACGCCGGGAAGATCCTTGCAGAGCGGCTTCTGCCGATGTTCTCCGAGAAGTACCAGCTCATCGACCAGTCCCAGCTCGCCCGCTTCCTCGAACAGGACGACCTGACGATAGCGGGCCTCGTCGAGCATCTCAATCGCCCGCGGAGCAAGGGGCTTTCCAAGGCCGTCCGGATGCGGGCCGTGCGATATCTCGTGGTCGGGACGATATCGGGCCTGCCCGACGGCTCGCTTTCCGTCACTGCCCGTCTGAGCGACTGGCAGAGCGGCAGTGTGGTTCGCATCGCACAAGTCCGGGCTGACAGTTGGCAGGCGCTGGAGGCTTGCACAGCTTCACTTGCATCGAAGCTTCTGGGCGATGAGCAATCCCCACCACTTGAATCTTTCACCGACAAGGAGTATCAAAGAGTTCTAGGCCAGGCCCAGCAAATCGTGGACGAACTGCGTAAGGATGTGGAGGATCTGGGCCAATGAAACCATTGCGTCTGGGCTTTGTGCTTGGATCGCTTATTT
Source organism: Calditrichota bacterium (assembly GCA_013152765.1). Lineage (GTDB taxonomy): Bacteria > Zhuqueibacterota > Zhuqueibacteria > Oleimicrobiales > Geothermoviventaceae > Geothermovivens. The sequence goes on from JAADFT010000242.1 coordinate 3,785, forward strand.
ACCTGGTCGGTGGCTGTGCTCAGCCGGACGGATTGATGACACGTCTTCAGCCAACTGGACCGGATGAGAACTTCAAATCTCTCAAGTTGCTCATCGAGAGGCAGGATCTCGCCTATCTTCTCATGGAATCGGGACAGAGTGCCCGGAGGACATCGCTTGTATGGAACAGGCCGAAGGAAGAACAACTGCGAAAGCTCTTGGATCAGGCGGCGCTTCTTAAACCTGACGGTACGCAGGTCCTTGCCCTGAAAGCCGAGTTCAACCAGCTCCTTACTGTATGGCGTATTCGTAAAGAGCGAGACTTGAACAGGCAAGCTCATTTATTGCCTGATACATTTGTCAATAGTGTCGGAATCACACTGAAGTTGATCAAGGCCAGTAGACCATACTACATTGGTGTCTACGAAGTCACGAAGGACCAATGGTCTCGAGTGATGGGTGGCAGCGGCGGACCGGAACCGAAGGCCTGGGTGAGTTATGATGATGCGATGGAATTTTGTCGCAAGCTTTCGGCAAAGGAAGGCATACCGTATTCGCTCCCAAGTGAGGCGCAGTGGGAGTATGCCTGTCGTGCTGGAACAATAACTGCTTATAGTTTTGGTGACAATTGGAGTGCAGCTGCCAGCAGGAAACCTAACCCATGGGGTCTATATGACATGCACGGCAACTTAATGGAATGGTGCAGTGACTGGGAATCCGATGCTCACATGTACCGTGCGCGTCGCGGCGGTTCGTGGGGCGACTTTCCACGGGCCTGTAGCTCGGCGTTCCGCTACGGGTACTATCCCGGCGTCCGAAACGACTGCACCGGTTTTCGGGTGGTGGTGTCGGCTGGCGTGGACTGATTTGGTAGCCCTTTGCCCTTTATTCTTTTACCCTTTTTATCCTGAGCGAGCGGTAGCGAGTCGAAGGATGACGGAGTCCAGGGGCGGGTTCATGCTTACGCCCTCATTGGTTACCTATGCCGTCTGTTGCCAACGCGCCCATTTTCGTTAACCGCTGGAAGGCTGTCGCGCGAAGTTCGTATGCCGTCAACGGAGGCTTGGCCGGCGCGACCACGCCCCTCCCCGTTGCCGATCGCCGGTGGGGGGAGTAAAATGTCTGGAGATCGGGCCTGGGCAGCTGTGCTCACTATGTCAACCGGAGCCGTGACGAGCAGACGTTAGTATCCACTCCGCTGGGTCGACAGTCTCATACGTGTTCGAGGACAACGTGATGGCAACACGCGACATAGAGACCTACGCTGACGACATCCAAGCTCATCTAGCATGGCTCAATGGTTTTGAGCCAGCGCGTCGGCGGCAATGGGAACGCACGCTCAAGAACGACCCCGAGGCAGCAATTGTCGAAGCCTGTTCCCGCAAGCTCTTGGCCCCTCACTCAGCGAGCATTGTCCCAGCCGAAGACTTGGCTTGTGGTGGCCCAGACTTCCTGTGCCGTCAGGAAGCTAGCCATTTCTACGTCGAGGTCACGTGCCTGCATCGTAATACGGTGACTCGGGCGACCAGCTTGCCTGCAACCCCTACAGGCCGTTCTCAGCACTACCGGGATCTCACCTGGGCGTCGTTCAACAAGTGCATCAAGAAAGCCAGCCAGTGCGCCGACCTCGATGCTTCTTGCCTACTCATCATCGGGACCCTGCACTACCAAGGAGGTTGCCTTTGCTTTGGAAAAACGCATCTTGAAGAAGCCCTGACGGGAGAGGGTAAGCTCGCCGGTCGTGTGAATACCCAGACGGGTCAGGCAATAGGAGAACCCTATCAAATCACCGCTCTTGAGGGGGCCGCTTTCTTGAAGCCGGATGAGCTCTTGAGATCCCCCTACGTGCTCGCACGAAAGTCAATCGCGGGAGTGTTATTCTGTGGCTTTGGCTCCGTCGAGCCGAAGGTGAACGGCATCATTCATCCCCAAGCCGCTCATCCATTCGATACACGACTGTTGCCGACGATCAGCTTCGGCAAACTGATGCTTGAAAGATCCGGAACACTTCTCCGGGTTGTTTGGGATTAGTATGCTGCAGCGGAATGGTAAGGTGAGCTACCGAACGGGAGTGGCCATGACAAACGGCCCAGGGCGACTGACTTCAAGTGGGTGATGGGCACGACGTGTCTTTGCCCTCCCCGTTGCCGATTGCCGGCATGCCCGCTTCCGTTGACCGTCCAGACAAGTTTGCAGTCTTGTTCACCTAGCGGGCCTCATAACCCGAGCCTACGGTTCTCTCCTTCGAGGAGAGACTTTTTGCAAAAAGAGGCGAAAACGCCCGAATCGGGCGGCTGGGAGAAATGCTCCGGTTATCACCCTTGGCAAATCAGAGACATCGTCCGAGAAAGGCAAGAATCACAACCCCTTGGTGGAACTGGCGTAGAAATAGAAAACGCCGCCGAGGTCTCTCGACAGCGTTTTCCGTGAACCACGGGGCCGCTGCGGTTTGCAACGGCCCAAAGACTAGCCGAACGCCGATGCGCACCCTGTTCGAAATCCAACTCGTTTGGAAAACTATAACTATATTTCTGAACTAAGATTGCGCAATAGACGGTGACCCTGTGGTTATGACTCTGGTTATGAGGTTTTTCAGATTTTCGCATCTCGCCGACTGGGGAAGAAGCAGACTTCTGCAACTGTCGTCATAGGTTCGACAGCAGCAGCCTGAAGTTTTGGATGGTTTCCGAGTCCGTTGACGGCTCGGCTTCGAGGCAGCCCGCCGCTTCGTCGAACGCCTCACGGAGCAAACCAATTACAACAGGTCCATCGGCTGGTATCGACTTGGCTCGAGCCTTGCCAAGCGACCTGAGCAGTGTGATGCAGGTGTCATAAAACCTCTGCCAGTTCAGCAGTACGATCTGAGGCGGGTCGAGTTCCAGGAGCGATTTCCAGAGCACGAGATTCTTCAGCCGCGCGAACCCATGTTCCACGGTGAGGATGCTGGCCGACTCCCATCGTTGCGCCACCTTGGAAATGTTTCGATAAGACTGGCCTGACCAAGTGGCGATTGAACGTAGCTTGGCGCTGCCTCGATTGGCGAGCAGATACACCAGGATGAAATGCCGTGCGTCACAGCCAAGCACGTCGCGGGCGCGAAGGATCACGGTGGCGGTCGTCTTCTCCGGCGTGCCTGCCTGCTGCCGCTGATTTTTCCGCCTTTTGGTCTTCTTGCCGAGGTCGCGGCAGAACTCCAGCAATTCCTTCACTGACTTCTGGTCGTAGCAAGGAGCAGTTGGCGGCTTGGGGCTCTTCTTCCATTGCGGGTCCAGGGCGCTCCAGATCAACATCCTCGGGTCGTCTTTCGCCTGGGTGAACTTGCGGATGCGCGGAATCAGAAGGGCCTGACTGTTGTCGGACCGCCACGCCAGCACCTGCTCTTGGAAGCGCGGCTGGGTAGGGAAGAACTCCAGCGAGCACCAGAGCAGCGCCTCGGGATCGATGGCTTCCTCCGGCCGTACCGGTTGCCCGACGCTGAACGGGACGCCCAGCGTGCGCCACTGGCTGTGGAGCAGGTCCAGCAGCCAATCGCGGATGCGATGCTCAAACGTAGTAAGCGAGGTCTTCATAACCCAGCCTCTCGATCACGTGTTTTACGACTGGCCGCTTCTCTTCGAAGTTCCGCAACGTGCGCAACCATTCGACCGCTTGGTCGAGTTCGTCATACGTCGGGGTCAGCCCTTTCAAGTCCGCAAAGTGAATCTCCTGCCGAGGGCCGTGCTCATCCGCTGCGGCGTAGAGTTTCAATGCCAGCAGATCCCACCGCCCGAGCAGATGCAGCGTCAGCTTGTTGCCAACCCGCAGCACGTGCAGGCGGTCGGCGAATCCTTTCGGCAGCCCAGCCTGCACCAGGGCGCGCGGCCCAAGGTTGATCCAGTTCTGTCCCATGCCCGCAAGCTCCGGATGATTGGCAACCACCCGGTTGATGCAGGCGACCATCTCTTCGGGAAACGTCTCGATGCCGACAACGTCCAGGACTGCCTCGTCCCAACGGCCCAGAACATCCACGTCGCGCGTCGGGCGATCCTGAAGTTCCTGGAGCCCCAGCGCAGCGCCGCCGCACACGACCCAGTCGACGGGCGGGCAATCTTCCAGCTCCATCCACTGGTCAAGTTCCTGAAGAAGCCGCAAAATGGCATCACGAGACATTTCCATGGCGACAATTCTACCCGGTTTTCTTTCTATCGGCAAGGGAAAGTGGAACCGTGAGTTCTAAAAAGCAGAACTCTCACGTCTCATTGAGTCTCTGTTGAGGCCTCAAGCCTAAATAGAGACAAGTCTCCAAACAAGACCTCGGAGACAAGAGAAGCATGTATCAGAGACCGGTAACTGCCTGTTCAGGATTGGGATAGAGATTATGCATCCTGCTCGCATAGAGGGCGCAACCTCCTCATAACCCGAGCCTACGGTTCTCTCCTTCGAGGAGAGACTTTCGGCGAAAACGCCCGAATCGGGCAACCGGGAGGAATGTTCCGGTTATCTCCCCCGTCAAACCAGAGACACTGGCCGAGGAAGGCAAGAATCGTAAACCCTTGGCGGACAGTGTGTAGAAATAGAACACGCCGCCGATGTCTCTCGACGGCGTTTTCCGTGAACCACGGGGCCGGTGCGTTTTGCAACGGCCCGAAAACTAGCCGAATGCCGATGCGCACCCTGTTCGAAATCCAACCCATTTGAAAAACCGTAACCGTATTTATGAACAAAAGTTGCGCAATGTGCCGTGACCCTGTGGTTATGACTCTGGTTATGAGGTTTTTCAGGTTTTCGCATCTCGCCGACCCGGGAAGAAGCAGACTTCTGCAACCGTCGTCATAGGTTCGACAGCAACAACCTGAAGTCCTGGATGGTTTCCGAGTCCGTTGACGGCTCGGCTTCGAGGCAGACTGCCGCTTCGTCGAACGCCTCACGGAGCAGGCCGGTTACAACAGGACCGTCGGCCGGTATCGATTTGGCTCGTACCTTGCCAAGCGACCTGAGCAGTGTGATGCAGGTGTCGTAGAATCGCTGCCAGTTCAGCAGCACAATCTTCGGCGGGTCGAGTTCCAGCAGCGATTCCCAGAGTACGAGATTCTTCAGCCGCGTGAACCCATGTTCCACGGTGAGGATGCTGGCCGACTCCCATCGTTGCGCCACCTTGGAAATGTTTCGATAAGACTGACCTGACCACGCGGCGACGGAACGGAGCTTCGCGCCGCCGCGATTGGCCAGTAGATAAACCAGGATGAAATGCCGGGCATCGTTGCCCAGCACGTTGCGAGCGCGAAGGATCACGGTGGCGGTCGTCTTCTGTGGCGTGCCTGCCTGCTGCCGCTGATTCTTTCGCGTCTTGGTCTTCTTGCCGAGGTCGCGGCAGAACTCCAGCAATTCGTCCACTGACTTCTGGCCGTAGCAAGGAGCAATTGGCGGCTTGGGGCTCTTCTTCCATTGCGGGTCCAAGGCGCTCCAGATCAATGCCCTCGGATCGTCCGTGATCTGGGCAAGTTTGCGGATGCGCGGAACCAAGATAGCGTGACTGTTGTCTGACCACCAGGCGAGCACCTGCTCCTGCAGGCGCGGCTGGGTGGGAAAGAACTCCAACGAGCACCAGAGCAGTGCCTCGGGATCGATGGCTTCTTCCGGCCATACCGGTCGCTCGACGCTGAACGGGATGCCCAGCGTGCGCCACTGGCTGTGGAGCAGGTCCAGCAGCCAATCGCGGATGCGATGTTCAAACGTAGTAAGCGAGGTCTTCATAGCCCAGCCTCTCGATCACGTGTTTCACGACGGGCCGCTTCTCCTCGAAGTCCCGCAGTGTGCGCAGCCATTCGAGCGCCCAGTCGAGTTCGTCATACGTCGGGGCCAGCCCTTTCAAGTCCGCAAAGTGAATCTCCTGCCGAGGGCCGTGCTCATCCGCTGCGGCATAGAGCTTCAATGCCAGCAGATCCCGCCGCCCGAGCAGATGCAGCGTCAGCTTGTTGCCGACCCGCAGCACGTGCAGGCGGTCGACGAATCCTTTCGGCAGCCCAGCCTGCACCAGGGCGCGCGGCCCCAGGTTGATCCAGTTCTGTCCCATGCCCGCAAGCTCCGGATGGTTGGCAACCACCCGGTTGATGCAGGCGACCATCTCTTCAGGAAACGTCTCGATGCCGACAACGTCCAGAACCGTCTCGTCCCAGCGGCCCAGAACATCCACGTCGCGCGTCGGCCGATCCTGAAGTTCCAGGAGCCCCAGCGCCGCGCCGCCGCACACGACCCAGTCGACGGGCGGGCAATTTTCCAACTCCATCCACTGGTCGAGTTCCTGAAGCAGCCTCAAAATGGCATCACGGAACATTTCCATGGCGGCGATTCTACCCGGTTTTCTTTCTATCGGCAAGGGAAAGTGGAACCGTGAGTTCTATATTGTAGAACTCTCGCGTCTGGTTGTGTCTCTGTTGGAGTCTCAGGCCCAAGCAGAGACAGGTCTCCGGACAAGACCTCGGAGGTAAGAGAAGCGTGCGTCAAAAACCGGTAACTGCCTGTTCAGGATTGGGATAGAGATTATACATCCTGCTCGCATAGAGGGCGCAACCTCCTCATAACCCGAGCCTACGGTTCTCTCCTTCGAGGAGAGACTTTTCGCAAAAAGAGGCCAAAACGGGCCGATCGGGTGGCTGGGAGAAATGCTCCGGTTATCACCCTCGGCAAATCAGAGACAACGGCCAGGAAGGGCGGGAATCGTAACCTCTTTGCGGAACTGGCGTAGAAATAGAAAACGCCGGGGCATCTCTGCCTCGGCGTTTTGCGTGAGCCACTGGGCCGCTGCG
>JAADFT010000243.1 GCA_013152765.1 Calditrichota bacterium
TGGGGCGCAACACAGACTAACGGCGTTGCAGGGAGCCCCGGTCTCCGGTCAGTTACCAGAAAAGTATGTCTCTCTCGCCTGTTTGCCTGGCACGCTTCCCACGCTTCCGCGGAAAAGATCGAGGTTACAGTGACATCCGACTCGAGAGCTGCTCCCGGATCACGGTCCGCCCACGAGCAAGCTGGCAACGGCCGAAACCACGGCCCAAGTGAGAACGACGATCACGACAGCCACGAGGGAGAAGGTTTGGGCTTTGTCCTCCGGAACCTCGAGCACCCGCGGCAGATAGGTGTACAAAAGGTAAAGCGAGTACAGCCCGACAACGGAGAGCAGCGACAATGCAGGAATGATCTGGAAAATACCCGCCACAAATGCTGGTGCCGATGTGTAGGTTACCAGCCGAAAGGCCCCGTTGAAGTCGCGAGGCGTGTCGAAGTTTGGGCTTACGTACTCAATGGCTTTCGCCGTGAGCCACACCCCGAACAGCGAAAAGAGGTACGAGTACACAGCCCAAAGGAGTGTGCGGCCAAATGGGGTTGTGTAGCCGTGAATGCCAATGATCGCTTTACCGATGAATGCGGAAACGGGTGGAATCAGCGCCACGATCCACAGGAACTCCTTGAAAACATCGCTTGCGGTTCGCTGATCCCGGCTCAACTCATCGAAAAACGCGTTGGGGTCGGTGACGAGCCGTCTTACGGTTGTCCAGACGCTCCTCAGGGCCTCCAATGGCACTCCCTCCAGTTTGTTGACCGAGACCGATCCGGCGTGCAGTACCAATTGTGCGGACTTTCACACAGGGAACGTGATTGTGTCGAAACTGCCCGGCTGTGTTCCACCAACCGATTGCTTCGGACGGGGGCGAGCATCGTGCGCTAACCTTCCAGCACAACGTTCTCCGTACCGAGCATTCCCCGAAGTGTGTTCACCAGATGGAGCGTCGGCGTCACACGGTACCGAATGCTTCGCAAAACGAAGTTCCCGTTTCCCGTGTTTCTGAGCTCCAGTACCACGGGACATTCGCCGGAGTTCGCGGCCAGCGTCTCCCTCACGCCGGTCACCAGCTCTTCGTCTGCCACTTTCACGTCGAAAGCGATTCGCATTCTCTTGGTGAAACGGGTGCGAGCATCCTTCAGCGGGACGATTTCTTCGGCGATGATCTTCGCGTCCTGCTCTTCCCGGTGACTCACTTTGCCGACAACCAGAATTGAGGATTCCTCGTAGAGCAGATCCCTGAATTTGTTCAGTGGCTCGGAGAAGATGAGCAGCTCCGCCGTGCCCGAGAAGTCCTCGAGCGTTGCGAAAGCGTACTGTTTTTGCTGCCCGTTCGTGCGAATTTGCACTCGCGTAATGATGCCACCAACCCGGACCGCCGCCTGGTCGGGAAGCGAATCGAGATCCGCCAGTTCACGGGTGACGTAAGTACGTAATTCTTCTTCGTATTTCTCAAGTGGATGTCCGGACACGTAGAAGCCAAGCAGTTCGCGCTCTCGGGTCAGGAGCTCCGATTTGCTCCATTCGGGAACCTTGGGCAACGGAGGCTGGACCCCGCCGACGTCCTGATCTTCCAAATCGTCGAAAAGGCTCGTTTGTCCGCTGAGCTTGCGCGCCTGGGTACGCTGGCCGTACGTCACGGCGGTGTCCACGGCGGCCATGAGTTGTGCCCTGTGTCCTTCTAAGGAATCCAGCGCCCCAGCCTGAATGAGGCTTTCCAACACCTTCTTGTTGACGAGCCGCAGGTCCACCCGCTCTGTGATGTCGAAGATCGTTCTGAAGGGACCCCATTTTTTGCGCGCAGCTACGATCGATTCGATGGCAGCCCGACCCACATTCTTCACAGCTGCCAGACCAAAGCGGATTTTCCCGTCCACGACAGTGAAGTCAGCGTAGCTCTCGTTGATGTCGGGCGGGAGCACTTCGAGACCCATCCGGCGACACTCGTCGATCAGCGTAACGATCCGCTTGGTGTTGTCCACTTCGCTGGTCAACGTGGCGGCCATGAATTCCGCCGGGAAGTGGACCTTCAAGTAAGCTGTCTGGTAGGCAACGATGGAGTACGCAGTTGCGTGACTCTTGTTGAAGCCGTACTGCGCAAAGCGTTCCATCAAGTCGAAGATGGCGAGGGCTGTTTGCTCCTCGATCCCTCGCTTCTTGGCGCCCTCGACGAACTCCTGCCGTTGCTGGAGCATGAGCTCGGCCTTCTTCTTACCCATGGCGCGACGCAGCAAGTCAGCTTTGCCGAGAGAGAAGCCGCCAAGCTCCGAGGCGATGCGCATGACCTGCTCCTGGTAGACGATGACCCCGTAGGTCTCGCGCAGGATTGGCTCGAGCGCCGGGTGCAGGTACTCGATGGGTGTTTTTCCGTGCCGACGCAGGATGAAGTCCTCGATCATCTCCATTGGACCCGGCCGGTAGAGGGCGTTCATCGCCACCAGGTCTTCGATTCCCTTCGGCTTCAGTTTGCGCAGGTACTCGCGCATGCCCGAGCTTTCAAACTGAAAGACGGCGACCGTCTCGCCCCGCCCGAAGAGCTCGAAGGTCTCGGGATCGTCGAGTGGGATGTTGTCGATGTCGACGATGACACCGCGCTTGGCAAGCAGCTTCACCGTGTCGGCGATGACCGTGAGCGTGCGCAGCCCCAGGAAGTCCATTTTCAGCACGCCGATGGACTCCAAGGACTTCATGTCGTACTGCGTGGTGACTTCGCCGTCTTTCGACTTGTAGAGTGGCGTGTACTCGGTAAGCGCTTCGGGGGTGATCACAACGCCCGCCGCGTGCGTCGACGCGTGCCGCGCGAGGCCCTCCAGCACCAAAGAAATCTCGATCAGCTTCTTGTGTTTGTCATCCGACTCAGCGATTTCCCGGAGCCGCGGTTCCATTTCGAGCGCCCGCTCGAGCTTCATCCCAATGGACTGAGGGACGAGCTTCGCGACGCGGTCCACCTCTGCGTACGGGAAACCAAGAACCCGCCCCACGTCGCGGATCACAGCCCTGGCCGCCATCGTACCGAAAGTGATGATCTGAGAGACGCTGTCCTTCCCGTACTTCTGGCGGACGTAATCGATCACCTCGCCCCTGCGCTCGTAGCAAAAATCGATGTCGATGTCCGGCATGGTGACGCGCTCGGGGTTCAAGAAGCGCTCGAAGAGGAGCCCGTACTTGATCGGATCTACTTTCGTGATGCCCAGGGCGTAGGACACCAGACTTCCGGCGGCGGAACCGCGACCTGGTCCTACCGGAATGCCCTTGCTCCGGGCGAAATCCACAAAATCCTTGACGATGAGGAAGTACCCGGCAAAGCCCGTCTTCTTGATGATGTCGAGTTCGTGCTGGAGGCGTTTTTCCAGATCTGGTGTGACCACAGGGTAGCGTTTGCGGAGCCCTTCGCGGGCGAGCTTCGCGAGGTAATCATCCAGACTCGTTCCGGCTTCTTCCGGCGGAAGCTGGTACCGGGGCAGGTGATGCTGGTCGGAGTCGATCAGTACGTTGCACTTTTCGGCGACTTCCAGCGTGTTGGTGAGGGCCTCGGGGTAGTCGCCGAAAGCCTCCTTCATTTCGTCGAAACTCTTGAAGTAAATCTGGTCGGTCTCGTAGCGAAGACGGGTGGGGTCGTTCAGGTCTTTCTGGGTCTGGAGGCAGAGAAGTACGTCGTGCGCTTCCGCGTGCTCGCGCTTCAGGTAGTGGATGTCGTTGGTCGCGACAACTTTGACGCCCAGCTCGTTCGCCAGGCGTACCAGTTCCGGACGAACACGGTCCTCGTCCGCCAGGCCGTGGTTCTGAATCTCGATGTAAAAGTCGTCGCCGAAAATGTCCAGGTACTCCTGGGCCGTGGCCTTCGCGGCGTCCCATCCTTCTTTGAGGAGCTTCTGTGGAATTTCGCCTTTCAGACAGGCCGACATGGCCACCAGACCCTTCGAGTATTTCCGGAGGACCTCCTTGTCGATGCGAGGTTTGTAGTAGAAACCTTCCAGGTAGCCAATGGAAGCGAGTTTGAGCAGATTCTTGTACCCGTGGGCGTCCTTTGCCAGGAGAACTAAGTGGTAGGCTGCGTCGGAGCCACCTTTCGACGACGTTCTGTCGAAGCGGCTGCGTGGCGCAACGTAGGTTTCAATGCCAATGATCGGCTTGATGCCGTGCTTGATGGCTGCCTTGTAGAACTCGATGGCTCCGAACATGTTGCCGTGATCAGTGAGGGCAATCGCGGGCATTTCGTACTCGACGCACTGGCGGACCAGGTCATCGATCCGGCAGGCGCCATCCAGGAGACTGTAGTGAGAATGGTTGTGCAAGTGAACAAAGTCGACCATTCCTGCTTCCTCACTGATTTGACATTCGCGATTGATGTCGAAAGCGGGCTAAACCAAGAAGAACTGCGAAAGCATTACCAATGTCGATTTTTCGCTGGGGCGACAAAAGCCCCTTCTCGAAGAGCCACCGCCGATTTGGTCAAGCGAACCCCCGCCAAAGAGCACTTCGAACACGGGAATGCGACAAAGGCGGACGAGGAAAAGTGCTGGTTCAGAACTTCTGGGCGCTTTGAGAAAGCCAGGGCCTGCGGAAAAAGTCAAACAACCCTGCGCTTTAGATGTACTGCATTCCGCAAACGTCTAAAGCTCGCGCAAGAGGAAAACAGATTCGGTC
>JAADFT010000244.1 GCA_013152765.1 Calditrichota bacterium
AAGTGTGAGGTGCGAACCCGGCCAAACCAGAAAAAAGAAGCCCCTCACTCGGCAAGTCTCCGACGGCCGGGAGGGGCTTCTGCAGAAAGCTGTTTTTGAGTACACCTGTCAGCTCCGGTCGCTGTGCCTGGACCGGAGCGAAAAACGGTTAGACCGTGATGATGTTTGAGATCTTGGATGCCTCGATGACCTTCTCCACGAAGTGGGGCTCGGGCACGGCGCCTTCGAGTTCCACTTTCTCGTTGAAAATCGACTTCGGCACGCCCATCACGCCGTACTTGTTGCCGAGGTGCGGAAACTCGGTCACCTCGATCATGTCGCCACGTACTTTGTCGCTCTCGAAAGCGATCTGGTGGGCCAGACGCACGGCCATCGGGCAGTACGGGCAGGTCGGCGTTACGAAGACCTGGATGTGCACCGGTTTCTCGAGAGTGGCCAGCTTTTCGCGCGATTCCGGCTCAAGGCCCGAGTCGCCGGAAGAAACCATCAGGATGTCTTCCAGGAGACTTGCGAATTCGTACCCCGAGGGAATCCCGAAGTAGCGAATGCCGTAGTCCTTGTTGTCGTCCATCACGATCGTGGCTGGAATCTTGTCGATTCCGTACTTCTCGGCCTGTTCCTTGTCCGTCAGGAAATTGTACTTCTCGAGCGTGATCAGGTCGGAGAGCTCGGCCAGCTCTTCCATCAACATGCGTGTTTCACGGCAGTACTGGCACTCCAACTCCTGCGTGAAATTGACCAGCTTAACGGGATTCTTCATCCCGGCCAGACGCTCCTTGATCGCTGCCTTATCCTTGTCACTCAAAAGACCCATTTTGTCACCTCCTGCTACTGTAAAATGCTCAGAATGAACTTCCTTGTCTCTTGCCCGGTTTGCTTCGAGCAGCGTGGTAAATGTGCGTGCCTGAGACCTGCCACGCACCCGGGCGTCGCGCGCCGCTCACTTTTCCTTCGTCTTTTTGCCTCCCGCCGGGAGGTCGCACACGGAAGAAACTCAGGTTGGAATGCCGAGTTTCGGCAGAGCCCACACGATCAGGAAGATGTAGACGAAAAACGCTACAAACAAAAGCAGCAATTTCAATGCCCTACCTCCGTACAGCGGTTCCCCGCAAACCAGACAGACGAAAACTCGCTCTACACAAGTACCGGCGAGTAGGCGCCGCAGCAAAGTACCTTGGCCATGCTACCGCGCACTGCGTAAACCGCGTCGTTGCACTGGACGACGTCCTCGACCCGGAAGCCAGCACTGTCGAACAAGCGCTCAACCTGTTCGGGCGCGAGCCTGCGGGCGCCTGGCCGCCGAACCGGCACGGATGGCAGCCATTCGAAAACGAGCAGCCTTCCGTCCTCTTTCAGCGTACGCCGAACCTCGTTCAGAACGGGGTAGGGCTCCGGCAGCTCGTGTAGAACAAAACCGAGGATGGCAGCGTCGAACTCGGCCGTACGGACGGGCAGATCCCTTCCCTCAGCGCAGGCTACGAAGATGCGTTCGTCCGTCTTCGACCGCTCGAAACCCCTGAGCCTGGCGGTGTCAACGTCCACAGCGAGGACCAGACCCCGGTTGCCAACAAGCCCGGAAGCTGCTCTGGCGAATCGCCCGGTACCGCAACCGACATCGAGAACCCGGTCACCCTCACCGAGTCCAAGCTGTTTCAGCCAATCGGTCAGCTCTTCCGCTGCAAATCGTGTTCCGGTCGCGGTCACACCTCGCTCGGCTCTAAACCTAACAGGTTCGCGCTGCATTTTGTTCCGATCGTCGAACGTTTTGATGCCAGGCGCCACCAAATGTGACACCTGCCCACCGGGAACCGCCATTTACTGAAAAATCCCTGCGAAAACTGCTGTGAGGCGGAGCCGGACGTTCCGAACTGCTCAGATGTGCGGGCGACATTGCTTTTGCAAACGGAAAGGGCGCCGTCCGCAAAGCACGTGTTCTCAGCTCAGACCGGTCGAGCCGAAACCGCCGGTACTCCGCTTCGTTTCGGGAAGTTCCTCTACAACGTGCCACCGCGCCCGCTCCACGCGTGCGATCACGAGCTGGGCGATGCGATCCCCGCGCCGAATCGTGAACGGCTCTTTGCCGAGGTTCATCAAAATTACCTGAACCGGACCGCGGTAGTCGGCGTCGATCGTGCCCGGGCTGTTGGGCAGAATGATGCCGTGCCGCAGGGCAAGACCACTCCGCGGGCGCACCTGCCCTTCGTAGCCCGGAGGGATGGCCACTGTGAGGCCCGTCGGCACCAGCACACGGTCACCGGGATTTAGCACCAGAGGCTCCTTAACCGCGGCTCGCAGGTCCATGCCTGCGGCGTGTTCGGTTTCGTACTTGGGTAAAGGCAGGTCTTCGCAACCCGGTTCAATCTTGACCTGAATTTCGACTTCTTCCATCCTGTGCTGTCCCTGCTGTGCTTCCCTGATCTGTTTCTGTGAGTGCGTTTGCTGCGAAGCAAGGATTTCCTGGCCCCCGAAGGTTGGGGAAGCCACGCTTTCTGCTGGTTTTCCGGGAACGGCTGTTGCGTGCTGCCTCGGAAACAGCTTGGTCAGGCGACGGCCCCGGTGTGACGCTCCGCCACGCTGGCAGGCAAAACGATTCGGAATTCCGCCCCGCGGCCCGGCTCGCTTTCGACCTCGATGTGTCCCGAGAAATTCTGCACGATGTTGTAGCAGACCCAGAGGCCAAGGCCGGTGCCTTTTCCGGCCTTCTTAGTGGTAAAAAACGGGTCGAAGATCTTCCTTAGATTCTCGGGAGGAATGCCCACCCCGTTGTCGCGCACGCTAATCACCACGTGGCCATCCTGGGCCTTGGTTTGAATCCAGACCTGCCCGTCGTCTCGTTCCTCGATGGCATCGGCTGCGTTCAGCAGCAGGTTCACCATCACCTGGAGCATCTGGTCAAACGCCACCTCCACCGGCGGAAGCCCTTCGGCAAGCTCGACGTGAATTTCGCGGTGTTTGAGGCGCCTGTCGTAGCGGACGATCCGCACGGCCTCGTTAACGATCTGGTTGACGTCCAGCCGTTCCACTTTGTTGGTGACCGGTCGGGAGAAATCGACGAGCTCGCGGACCGTCCTCGAAATCCGGTCTACCTCCTTGCGAATCAGGGCGAGGCGTTCGCGGAAGAACTCGTCCTCCGACATTTCCAGCAGCAGTTGCGAAAGGGAGGCTACGGCCGTCAGGGGCGAACCGATTTCGTGAGCGATTCCCGCCGCCAGCTGCCCGACGGCCGACAGCTTTTCCGACTGGATGAGCTGCTGTTCCAGCCGCTTCTGCTCCGTGATGTCGCGCGCGATCACAGAACTGCCGATGTACTTGCCCTCGCGATCGAAGATTGCCGTCCTTGTGAGGTTGATCAGCACTCTGCGGCCGTCGCGGGTGATTCTCTCGGTTTGCCAGTTGCGAATGAACCCTTTGCGCCGCACTTCTTCGCTGATCTGCTCGATTTCCCGCTGGGCCCGCGGGTCGTCCGGCACAATCACGGTTACCGGCTTTCCGACGACTTCCTCCTCTTTCCAGCCGTACAGCTCCTCGGCACCTTTGTTCCACATCACGATCCGGTTCTGCTCGTCCAGAACGATGATGGCATCGGCAGCGCCCTGCAAGATGGTCTGAACGTACTTGCGGTAGCGATCAAGGGCTTCTTCTTCAGCCCGCCGCTCGGTCACGTCCACGACGAGGACGCTTACCCCGAGGATTCGCCCGTCCGCGGCCCGGAATGGGCTGAGCTTGAGATCCAGCGTTCGCAACCCCTTTTTCAGCGAACGGTGCTGGATTCCGACGCCTTCCTGGGGTTGGCCGGTCTCGATCACTCGCTCGAAGAGTTCGGGAAACTCGGGTTCTTCCTTGAAAGCGGGAAAGGCTTCGCGCAGGTATTTGCCGAGCACGTGCTGGGCCGGAACGTCGTAGAGGCGCTCCATGCCGCGGCCCCAGAAGATCACGCGTCCGCTCGGGTCGAGCACGAAGAAACCAATGTCGGCGAAATCCAGGACGTTGTCGAGGTACTCCCGGTGGACTTTCAAGACAGGTGGCACGCCCTGACTGTCCACCTCGCGGGTTTCGATGAGGTAAAGGGCGGTGGTGTCGAGCGCGGCGTCGATGATCCGGCGAAGCTCGCTTTCCTCGGACTGGAGGCCGAACTCGCCGGCGAGCGCGCGCCTCAGGGCAGCCAGGTGGGTGGCCACCTGGACGGGCGAAATGGACGAGGACAGCCGCGGGAAGTGCATCTCTTTTTCAACGAGGGCAGCGGAGAGAACATCCAGGATGACGCGCAGGTCGCGCTCGGGCAACGGCTCTACACCGTCGCGTTCGAGTTCCTGGCGCCAGAGGTCCAGCACTTCGTCGCGCTTTCGGGAGAGGTGTTGCTGTACGGTTTTCTCCAAGACTGCGCTCCGGTTTTGGCTTCTGCCCGGCGCCCGCGGCCAGCAAGACACCCGAACCGGGCGCAAAAATGTCCTGCCCGTGTTCGAGAGCCCGTCTTGTGTGGCCTGGCCTCAGGAGAGTCTGAAACACAGCAGAAAGTGGAATCGACTCCGGTCAGCCTCGGCTAACCTACGGATTTTTCAAGACGAATGCAAGTCCGGAGCTGAGAAAATTGAAGCAAGGAGCCACCTGGTCTTGGAAGC
>JAADFT010000245.1 GCA_013152765.1 Calditrichota bacterium
CTACATTCCGTTTGGGCCACCCGAATTGCAGGTCGCCATCGCGTTCGCAACCGGAGAGGTGGCGGCACTGCTTCTTCTTGGGCTGGCTGTCGCGGGTCCAACCTCTCAAGACCGACTGAGCAGAACACAGCTGCTGCGGCGCTGGACTAATCCCTAGCTGTGGAACCGAGGGACGTTGCCTATGGCTGAGTTCTCCAAGTGAGAGGGAGAGCCGATCGCGAGGCGACACCTGCTTGTTCAACGGAGTGCCTCAAGATCGGCGATTTGCTCCGCGTCTGCGCGGGTCTGGACCTGAGCCCCGGATAGTGGTCCACCTGTTGTGGGAGTCCGTGCCTTTGAAATGGGAGGATGACCATATGAAGAGACATTGACATACACCTGGGCAGCCGGTACTCAAGCTCCATGAGGGTGAATGCATGCTCAACGAGGGCGAGGATCTGGCTGGAGTACTCGAGCAGCTCAAGATCGCTGAGTCGACGTGGTATCGGTGGTGGAACCAGTACGGCTGGATGAAGGCCGCCGGAGCAAGACACCTCGAAGAGCTCAAGGCAGAGAACACCCGCCTCAAGAAGCTCTTCGCGGAGCTGGAGTTGGATAGAGCGATGTTGAAGGAGTTGGCTGAGGGAAGGAGTGACCCCGGATCGTCGTCGCCGTGCCGTTTCGGTGCTGGCGAAACGGTTCGGGGTGTCTGAGCGTAGGGCCTGTCGTGTGATTGGTCAGCATCGTTCCACGCAACGACGGCCAGCACGACCTGAGCCTGCACCTGATGTGAAGCTGCGAAGAAGGCTGCGACGCTTTGCACGGATCATCCTCGTATGGTGTGGCGCAAAGTGCACACTGCGGTGCGTCGTGAGGGCTACCGCGTGAACCACAAGAAGCTCCGCAGGCTGTGGAAAGAGGAGGGCCTGCGCCGGCCGCCACCTTCGAAGAACAAGAAGCGTCGACCTGGCGGCCTCAACGACACACTCCCGACTGCTACCCATTCCCATCGTGTGTGGGGGCTCAACTTCGAGTTCGACGAAACCGCTGATCTGCGACGCCTGAAACTGTTGGACATCATTGATGAACACACTCGACAAGCAATAGTGATGGACGTTGACCGCTCCATCACCGCCGGCGACCTCGCTTTGGGTCGCCCTGGGTTTGATGGAGACTGTGGTGTGTCCCCGGTTTCGTGGAGTTGGGATACTTGAATCGGTGGTGCTTGAGACCCGTAAGGAGGGTCCGACATGCCGTACCGTTATCCACCCGAGTTCCGTCGCAAGGTCCTCGATCTGATCACTCACCTCAAGGTCGGTGGCGATCGACGCCACCGACCTCCCGGCAGATCAGACGGTCATACATTCGGACCAGGGCACCCAGTTCACATCATGGGCCTTCACCCGACGTGCTAAGGAGTCCGGGCTGCTCCCGTCGATGGGATCGATCGGTGATTGCTTCGACAACGCGATGATCGAATCGTTCTGGACCCGGATGCAAGTCGAACTGTTGAACCGAAAACGATGGAAGACCCGCGTCGAACTCGCGAACGCCATCTTCGAGTACCTTGAGATCTTCCACAACAGGCAACGCCGCCACTCGAGCCTCGGAATGCACACCCCCATCGAATACGAAACCATCAACCGCAACCGACAGACGTACTGCTAAGTCAAGTGAGCTGACTCCACCAAACCCGGTACACACCAGTCTCCACTATTCCCAGGGCGAACCACTTCGACCTTGGAGCGGCTCGTTGCCCGGCGCGGTGCACCGGGCTTCATCAGGATGGACAACGGACCTGAGATGATCGCCTGGATCCTGAGGGTCTGGTGCCACCTGCGAGGCCTTGGCACGATCTACATCGAACCAGAATGACCCTGGCAGAACCCGTGGGTCAAGTCGTTCAACGGCCAAGTCCGAGATGAACTGTTGAGCATCGCCGAATTCGGATTGCTCACCGAAGCCCGAGTGCTCATCGAAGACTGGAGGAACGACTACAACACCTCGCGGCCACACAGGAGCCCCGAAGGACTCACACCCAACGAGTATGCTCGCCGTTGCCGACACAACACGAGCCGACACACCCATAACAGCTGGACCCACTACTGGGGTCCCGTCAGGTCTTTCGAGTCCAGCCGAACCGATGGGCGAGGCCTAGCGTACCGAATAGTCCGATAACTATGATTACCGAGCCGACAGCCAGAGACCGGCGATAGGTCTCCGCCGGTCCAAACCGTGGCGACCGAGAGGTCACACCTGTTTCGAAGAGTGCTACACCGTCAGTTGACCACACCAAACGGACGTTCGGTAGAGCCTCGAATTGCTCAGGCGATCCGCCGAAATCCCCCTTCGCCCCGAGTAACGCCGGGTCATCTGATATCAGAAGCCAGCGCACACCGAACTTTGTCGCAAAGGCGTTCCCGGCAGGTGACCGCAAGTACTCCATTGCCGACCGGAGTGTCTCGTTCGTGTAGGTGAGGAATTCAGGATCCTCAATAAGTGGTTGCCGCCCCTCGAGTAGCGAGTCCACTCTGGACAAGCTTTCGATGACACCACGGGTGGTTGCGTTCGCGAGCACTCGGTCACCAGACGTGCTGAAAATGCGCAGAGCATCAATGCCGTCACGACCCACTTCGGTTAGCGCAGGTTTGCCTTGGTATGTGGCAAGAGGAACGGCCACGCCCAGAACGAGAGAGAATCCGAGAACACCCGCACCGACAATATCTCCCACCGACATCGCATGAAGACGCTTCCAGCGGTTGAGTGCCAGACGATATCCCTCGGTCGCCAGAGCAAGAGCTACGGCAACCGCGAGCGGTACGTATTGACTCATGCGACTGAGACCAGTGTGTCGCGGTACGAATGTGTCAAAACTCACAGCGAAGAACGCTGCCGACACCGTGAGTAATCCGGCGAATAGGAACAAAGTAAGCAGCCCCGCCCGGCCGCGCTGATTGCCAACGCGCCAAAGGAGAGCGAGTCCTGTGATAGTTGGCAGTGCAAACCAGAGCGAAGAGAGTTTCACCGGCAGGGTACGGCCCCAGGGAGTTTCCATTCGCTCCAAGTTGGATTCGATCTGTTTGGAAAGTGTCGGGACTGCGCCCGGGTCAAGGCTCCCATCGGCTAACTGCAGAAACTCCCATGTCGGATCTACGCCAGTCGAAACCTCGGGGTTGAGAGCATCCCCAGCGACAACAGCTCTCCCCTGAAGCCCAACTCCGATAGCCACAACGAATACAAGCGCTAGGACAGCCGCGCCTGTCAGAACCACCATGTCCCGCCGGCGCCCTCGATCGCTCCAGATCAACTCGGCAAGCGCCGCCGCAAGCATGAGAAGACCCAAAACCGTTGCAGCGACACCGTGTATGGCCATGTCCACACCGATTCCCGCACCTGCCAAGTACACGAGCTCGACCCTCCGTTCTCGAAGCCCACGGACGAGCAGCCATACGCAAGCGAAGCCAACGACAAGGCCGAGCGCCTCGGGCTTGTAAGCGTTGAACTTCGACGTCCACAACGATGACGCGGCGAGCCCAGCAAGTCCAACGAATCCGGCCAGCGGACCAACCCAGAGACGGAAAACGAGGTAGGCCATCACCAGCCCGACGAGGACTACAGACACCTTCCAGTATTGCATCAGGCTGTCGTCGCTCACTGCTGACCCGAGACCTGCGTATGCTTCGGAAAGGAGGTTGAATACGACGTAGTCGGGTAGCCATCTCACCTGAGTGCCGTATTCGGCTACCCACGATGGGATGCCACGAGCCTCTGTTAGGTACCGTCCAAGATCCCAGTACCACCATTGAAATGTACTCGCGGGCGGAAAACCATCCGCGGCCGCGAACCACACCCATGGTATCGCGAGCACACCAACCCCTGCCAGCATCACAGGTCTCGCCTGATAGCAACGCTTCAACCATCTCACTGCGGGTGCAAAGCCGATCAAGAGAGTGACCAGAACCAGCAGAGCCAGCCGACCCCGCGACATGAAGCGAAACGCCGTGAGAACGGACCCCAGCGCCCCTACCGTCAAGATGCTCAACAAGACAGCGACAGCGAACTCTTCTGCAATGCCCCGATCGCGACCGGGAAACCATCGCATTAGGGCGAACCCAGGGAAGACCAACACGGCGAGAGCAACGACAGTGACAACTATCGTCGGACCTCCCCGAGTCGCTACGACTCTGAGAACCGACGACCATGGTGTGCCGATCTCGAGATCAGGAGGCCCCAACAGCATGGCGAGCGCAGCACCGATTCCACCCACCCATACGCCGAGCGGAAGCTTCCGCAGTGGGAGAGCGCGCGACCAACGGCTCAGGCCAGCCATCCTACGATATCTCGCTCAACGTGGTCATCGCAGCCACACGCCGAACACGACCCTCAAGTAGCCGAGCGGGTAGGCAAGTCGCCTCGGCTTCTTGCTCTCGCCGTGGGAGCGGGTCTGGATGTGGACCGGCACCTCCTGCATGCGCAGGTCCTTCGAGGCGGCTTCCATGATGATCTCAGCGGCCGAGAACCGGTCCTCGACGAGATCGAGCCTTGCGAGGCTATCTGCCCTGATCGCCCGGTATCCGTTCGTACAATCGGTGATGCCGGCGTTCGAAAGGATGTTGATCACCTTCGTGAACAGC
>JAADFT010000246.1 GCA_013152765.1 Calditrichota bacterium
ATTCGCTGCGCACCCAGACACCACGCTCACCCACGACGTCCACCGAAAAGCCGAGCGTGAACATCAGCGGCAGCGGAAAATCCAGCGTTCTCAGTTTCGCCTCAACCTGCGGGCTGCCGGGGTAGTCGTCGGGTTTTTCCTTCCGGAACAGAAGCTGGCTGCCCTGGTCCATCACGGAGTTGGGCCCCAGGTTGCTCAGAAGCATGCCCACGCGGATCCCAACCTCTGTAAAACGGTAGAACGTGCCCAGGTCCAGTGCCACATTCCGCGACGTCTCGTACCAGATTCGCTCTTCGATGAATTTGGCAGCGAGACCGATCGACACGTGGTCCGTCAGTTGTGAGGCCGTGACCAGCCCAACAGCCACATTTCGGGCCGTGAAGCTCCTGCCAGTGCCGTCGGGCTTCTCCAGCGTTGTCTCCTCAAAGCCGCCCAGATTGAGGTGATTCACGTACAGTCCGAGTGCAAATCGCGAGTTGAAAGTGGTCCCGGCCGCCAGAAAGGTCTGACGCAGCCCCGCGTACAGGCTCGAGCTCTGGAAACTGAGCTCCGAGCCGCGAAGAAAAGCGAGGCCGGAGGGGTTCCAGAAGCCCGCCAGCGCGTCGTCAGCCACACTCACGTAGGCGCCACCCAAAGCCACGGCCCTCGGCCCAACTTCGATCTTCAGAAACGAGGCCGAAGTCGTGCCCTTTCGGTAGGTGGTGGCACGAGCCGGGCTTAGGCCGCTCGCCAACGCCAGGAAAGTCACCGCAACGATCAAACGTCTTCTCACACGAGCACCCTCACATTCATCGGATGACCGCAAATTTGCCCACCTTCTTTTGACCGGACGGAGTTGCCACTGTGTAGAGGTACACCCCGAACGAAATCTCCAGATTCTCGTCGGTCACCAGGTCCCAGATCTCTTCGCCCACACCGGGACTGCTGTGCTGGATGGTCTTGATCAGGTTGCCGTCCAGCGTGTAGATCTTGATCGTACACGTTGCAGGCAGGTGCGTAAAGCGCAGGTGTCGGTCCACGCGGTCATTTGGCCGGGCCTGCTCGGCCACGTTGTACACGATGTACGGGTTCGGCACCACGCGCACCAGACTCAGGTCAACTTCACCCTGGTTCACACTGGACGGCTCGGAACTGAACTCGTAGATGTCCTCCGGTTTGAAACGCTTTTTCACCCGGTAGACGTACACGTCGCCCGGTGACGGCGGTCGAGAGGAATCCTCCCAGGACACCGAGAACTGCCAGGTTCGCGTGTGCACGTCTGGCTCGAGCAGGTAGATGTAGTCGCCGCTCGTCCACGGGATGCGCGGGTTGCGCACGTAAATCTGCAACGGGTGCCGACGTTCCGGGTCGCGCGTCAGGTTGAAGACCTGGAAAGGTACCTTCTTGCTGTTGGCGAAACCGGCGTACTTGGACGTGGAGTCCCCGAACACCACCGCGTAGTCGCAGGGGCACTGGGCACTGTCTGGCGTCGGCATGAGCTGGCTGAAGATGTAGTCGCTCGTGTCGCCGGTCACCACGTCCCAGCCCTGGCTGAGCTCCTCGATTTTCGTGTGGTTGATCAGCTTCAGGCCAATGCCGTCGAAGATCGGCGAGAAGTCGGCCAGCTCGCGCGTGCCTTCGGTCCACACCGACTGGCTTCTCTCCACAACGGTACGCCCGTCGGTCAGGTCCACGACCGAGAAAGCCGGCACATCCGAAGAATCCAGGAACGACAACCTGTACCGGTGACCGTTCAGGGCCAGTGGGTCTACAACTTTCAGTGACACCTCACCCGTCGCCACGCCCGCCACATGCTCAACGCTGGAGTCGACCGCGCCAGGGCGAAATCCCTGGGGCTGCCCTCCGGGGATGACATCCACCGTCTGCACTAAACGCGGGTCGTTGCCTCGCGAGGACTCCAGCGCGCCCTGCCCGGCTTCCAGCACGGGGTGATCGTACGCAGTGATCGTGTAGCGGTACCGTACGCCGTTGATCACGTTGTGGTCCACAAACGTGTGCTGGATGCCCGTGTTCTTGCCCAGATCGAACCACGGGTTGAACGGGTCAGGGCCCTCCCACTCGTCGATTTTGTCGAACTGAGCGATCGGCTGGTAGCCAACCACCTGCGTGCCGCTCATGTCGTAAATCGGCTGCCCCCAGCTCGGCTGGTTGTTGCCGGAAAGGTCCGCTTGCGTCCGGTAAATCCGGTAACCCTGAAAATCGTAGTCTTTCGTGATGATTTCCAGCGAGTGCTCAGCGGCGTCGTCCCAGTAGAGGGTCACCTTGCCGCTCTCGCCGTAAACAATCGGCAGGTTGTCGTCATCCAGTGCGGGGGTACCCACGGCGTGCAGGGTGGGTGCTGCCGGTGGACGAAAGCCGATGAAGTTGTTTTTGTAAAGCGTGTCGGCCGCCCCCAAAGCCTTGAACACGTCGCGAAAACGGACCTCGGGTGGGTTTGTGCCGAAACCTTCCGCATCCAGCGGGCCGGGATTGTCCACTCCGCCCACGATCCCAAGGTGAATCGGGATCGTGTCGCCCGGGCTGATCGAGAACGGTCCGGAGCTGAACCAGAACTGCACGTCAGGGCGGCTCCCCTCCGGAAAACTCTCCTGAAAATCCTTCAGGAGCTCGATGTCATCGTAGTTGGGATCCTCACCGTGGAACCACTTGTCGCGCATCTCCGGCGGAATCAGGTCCGGCCTGCCCGCAGCAATGGCGTAGAAGGTCTTTTCGAGCTGCGCGTTCACCGGGTGGGGACGCATGGCGTCGTCCTGGTCAAACCAGTGGAATCCGGTAATCCCGATTTCCGGGCTGTTGGGATCCGCCGGATTCTCCCTCGGCGTCCGGAAAAAGTGGATGCCGTAGGCAGACACCGGACCGGCGTTCTGCGGGTAGCGCTGGTCGACGAAGTACCCCTTCTTGTCGTACGCGATGCACACGTCCAGCTTGCCGTCGCCATCGCTGTCGAAGACCAGGGCGTAGTCGTCCTCAGCCCAGGGAGAAGCCTGCCGGAAATTGGAACCCGGCTTCAGGAAGCGGCCGGGCAGATCCGGGTCGATGAAAAACGAAAAGTAGACGCTGTCGATGGTGCCGTCGTAGAAGTGCCGGTCGGGATCGTAGAACTTGCTCTTGGGGTCAGTCAGCTCTTCCGGTCGTCGGTAAATGAAGTTGATGTTGAAAAAGACCACGTTCTGGTACAGCGGGGTCGAGTAGCAGTAGCCCGACACCTCCATGTCGAGGCCCACCGGGTAGCCGTAGCGGGCCGTCTTGGCGCCGCTGCGAATGCCGTTGTACTTGTCCGTGGCCACGAAGAAGATGTCCTCCGAAGACACGAACTCGCCCGGCATGGGCTTGTTGTAGTCGGGCGAAGACGGATCCGGATTCAGCGCCCAGTAGCCCGGCCAGTGCCGCTCGCCCGGCGTGAAGACCCAGCGCCCCTGCACTGGATCGAAGAAGTACTCGGGCCAGCTCTCCGGGTAGATGCTCGTGGCAACCAGCTTCAGGTTGTCACGAGTCATGCTGCCCTGGTAGTACAGGTGGCCGTTGTCGATGGCTTCCCAGTCCGTGAACGTGGGGCCGTCGCCGGAGAGCAAATGAATGGCGGAGAAGGACTCGATCGAATTGTACTGGTCCGAGCGGTCTTCCGGAAGCGGAGGGCCACCGCCCGTGTTCTGCGCGCCCCAGGGCCCCGGCGGCATCGAAATCACGGGGGCAATCCAGCGAATTTCGCCCCAGTCGCCGTGGAAAGCTCCCGGGTACCAGCTTTGAGCGCCGGGAGGATCCCAGCCCGACAGCAGCCCGAAGTTCCAGACGCCGTCCACCTTCATCTTGCCGGCGTCCATGTTGCCGAACCCGCGGTCGAAAATCGAGGAGGCTTTCCGCAGAAACCGCCGCGTCGCCTCGTTGATTTCGGGATCGTCAGAACGCCACTGGCTGCGCACTTGCCCGGCCTGCACCAGAACGGCGGCCGCTGTTAGCGCCGCCAGCGCCATTTTCCTGCCAGTCATCAAACCTCCAGATCAAACCTGAGCCGTCACCTTACCCGCTCAAGCGGAAGTTTCAACGCTTCGAGTTGCTTCCCCAAAGTGAACCCTCGTTCTTTCGGACGAGGACACGAGTCTCTGCCGTATCGCGCGGGGCCCTTTCAGAACTGGATCTCAAGTCCCCAGTAGATCAGTCGCCGCAACCGGTAGTGCATCACGTTCCGGGAGTTCCAGTACGTCGACGACATCGTGTAGTAGCTCGAGGTGCCGGGGTCTTCGGGATCGCCGGTGCGGGTGTAGCCGGTCATCACGTTCTTGCGGTCGAACAGGTTGCGCACCTGCACGTGGAACCGCAACCGGAGCCCGCGCACGCGGAAGTAGCGACTCACGTTGACGTCAAACCGGTGCACAAACGGCCAGCGCGCCGAGTAGCGCTCCACCACGGCGTTGCCTTCCAGGTAAGGCGTGTACGGAAAACCGGACTCGCCGTAGTAGATCAGGCTCACCTGCAGGTTCTCCAGTAAGTGACGCCCGGCCACTGCGGGCCCCTCGCCGTCACGCGTGAAGAAACTCAGCAGCGCCCGAATCATGTGGGGCTGGTCCCAGGGAGCGGTGGTTTCGCGCTTGGGCCGCGTCTTCTCCGTTGCCCC
>JAADFT010000247.1 GCA_013152765.1 Calditrichota bacterium
AGGGCTAAAGCGCCAAGACCTGCCGGTGAGGAAAAGGTGGGAGGCCGGAATCCAGTCCCGGGCTTCTCTGAGGGTAGCAGGCTAAGCTCGAACTGAGGTGCACGACGCTGGGGCGGAACAAAACCGGAGAAGCGAAGCCTGAGATTTGACCTGCGCAGGGACTGATGCAACGTCATAAATGGTCTGTGCAAAGATTTGAAAGTCTGGGGGAGCGAAGAGGAACCAGGGCAAGGGCAAGTGAGGAACACTGTCGGCCAAAAGCCAAAGGGCGGGAGCTCTGGCTGGCAGTCCAAATGCTCCCGCCCTTGGCGGAGGTAGGGATGTAACGACCAGCGGTTGCCCACTGGCTGCCTCAAGGACCGCTATCTCAAGGTTCTCGACCTTTCAAGTGAGTTTTGCCTGCCCCTTGAACCGTCTGATGCTGCGTTCCAGAATCCTTTTCAGGATGCCTGTGTAACGCCGCGTTCCCAGCGCTTCCGCCGGGGTTGCGGCCGGTTGCCCGCCGTCCTGCGAAACAACACCCACTGGTGCCTCAGGACCGACGAGCGCGTCAGCGATTTCAGAGAACAGGGCTTCGGCGTCCTGCCGAAACAAAGCAACCGAATCTTCGTCGTAACGAAGCTCCCTCGCCACTGCGGCCAGATCGCTACTCTGGATCTCGACCAGCCAACCTTCCCCGTAAGGGTCGCGGTGGAGAAGCGAGGGATTTGTCAGGACCTTTGCATTTATTTTGATGACAGTTCCTGACAAAGGTGACACGAGGGGCAGCCATTCTCCGCGTACAACAAACCCCACCAGCGGTTCCCCCTGTTTGACGGTTTGTCCTTCCGCCGGTGGGATGATCGCGTCCACTTGAGGCAGCGTCAGGGCCAGAAAGTCGTCCGCGCCTACTCTGGCCTGTGTGAGAGTCCGCACATCCACCCAGGCGTGGCCGGGCGCGTAGAACAACCGGCGGCGCAGGGTCATCCGCTCGTAAGGCTTCAGCAGCGTGGCTAAGCGCGGATCATCGTAACCCACGCGGGCAATTTCCCGACCGAGGTTCAGGTGCAGGTACAGGCTCCGCTCGCGCACGTCCTCAGGGCACTGCTCCGCCACGCAACCTTCCCGGAAAGCCTGGTACAGCGGACAGTGCTCGCAGTCGTAGCTGCGGTTGCACAGGCGGTAGCTGATGAGACCGGCCGTCATCAGCACGCACTTGGCTTCGGCCGGTGGCACCAGAAACACGCGCTCGCTCTTGGCCTGGGTATCTGCGCCATGTCGCATGGCTGCATCGCCTCGCTTAAGCGTAAGTTGGTGCCTCGCTGCCCGCTGCTTCTGGCTCAGGTTCCTCCGGCACCGGGCTTTCGAAAATCGGGAAGTTCTTGGCCACCCAGCCGAACACTGCGAATCCAGTTGCCACGAGCGCCGCAGTCACCACAATTTCCTGCCACTTCGGGAAGTAGGGCCCGGCCCAGCGTTCCAGCGAAGTGATGCTCACGTTCAGCCTGTTCATCACCAGGCCAAGCACGTTGGCCACAGCGCCGTAGAAAAGCCAGTTGCGCTTGACCACCAGCTTGGGAATCGAGAAGATCACGATTGGAATGACGGCCATGAGCAGGATTTCGAGCCAGAACAAAGCGGCCTCACGCGTGAACTGGAACGCGTACCCAAGCACGTGTCGGTTGATCATGTCCAGGAAGCGGACGGTGAGGTAGATGACTTCGACAAGGATCACGCCGCGTGCCAACCCGACCAGCACGTCGAGCTCCAGTTCCTTGCGGAAGGCGCGGTGGCTCAGGAAGGACTCGAAAATGGTCATGGCCAGGCCCACGCCGACCGCGGAGATGAAAAACAGCACCGGCAAAAGCGGCGAGTACCACAGGGGGTGCATCTTCTCCGGCAAAATCAGGTACAGCGAACCCAAGGACGACTGGTGCAGGGTGGACAGCAGCACACCCGCCACAACAAAGACGAGCATGAACGACCGCACGAGCTTCAGGGGCAGGTGCCAGCCGAATTTCTCGAACACCACCGGACTGAATTCCAGGGCCAGCACCGTCGTGTAGAGCATCACGCACCAGGCTACCTCGAACATCACGGAGTGGTGGTTCCACATGACCAGCGGGTGCCAGATGTTCCACGGCCGCCCCAGGTCGAACATCAGAGCGGCAATGACGAGCAGGTAGCCGAGGAAGGCGGTGAGTACCGTTGGACGTGTGATCGAGTGGTACTTCTTGCCGATGTCGAAAATGTAGACCAGCGCTGCAATGGTGAATCCACCCGCGGCCAGCGCCACGCCGCACAGGACGTCGAAACCGATCCACAGCCCCCAGGGAAAATCGTCGCGCAAGTTGGTGACGGCTCCAAGGCCTTTGGTGAATCGAATCACGGCCACGTAGGCCGCCAGAACCCAAAGCACCAAAAGCACGGCTCTCCAGAAAGTCAGCTTGGGTAGCTTGATCCGAATCTTCGGCGACATCGCTCGCACTCTCCTTTCGCTTAGGGCGTTCTGCAGTTCGTTCTACACAGCCAAACGCCGGGGCTACGGTTCGGTTGTTTTGGCTCCTTCCTCTTCCTCAACGGGGATTTCCTCCACGAAGTCCTCTTCGGGCGGAACGTGTTCTTCCTGCTCCTCCGCGAGCTTCTGGAGCTGGATGCGGCGGTTGATGATCCAGTACACGCCGAACAGAGCCACTCCGGCAAAACTCACCACGTTGGGCAGTTGCGAAAGGACCCGCCACGTGAGCTCGGGCAGCGGTTCGTCCCTGTTGAGATTCGGAGCCAGGAACGGGATCTGCTCGAACGACACGGGCGAAATGTAAAGGACCGAGGTGCCGCCCACTTCTTTGAGTCCGTAGATGTGGTGGACGTACTTGTTCGGCTCCTTGCGGATTCGATCGCGGGCTTCTGCGATCAGTGCGTCGCGGTCGCCAAACTTGATGGCGCCCGTCGGGCACGCCTCGGTGCACGCCGGTTGTTTGCCTTCCACCAGCCGATCGTAGCACATGTTGCACTTGTGCACGCGGGGATTGGGACTGTGCCACTCGTAAGTCGGAATCTGGAACGGGCAGGCCTGCAAACAGTAGCGACAACCGATGCACTTTTCTTCGTGCCAGATCACCGGCCCGAGCTTGGTCTTCTCAAAAGCTGCCACGGGGCACACCGATGCGCAGGTCGGCTCCTCGCAGTGCATGCAGGCATGCCGGTAGAACACTTCGTCGTTCAGGTTTTCGATCACCACGTAGTTGTTGGGGGAAAGTTTGTGCTCCCCCGTGTCCTTGAGGTGGTTCTTCTGGCGGCACGCCTCCATGCACGATTCGCACCCGATGCACAGGGAAATGTCGACCAAAATGCCTTTGCTCATTGCCACATCCCTCCGCCTGGTCTGGTTGGGTTCGCGCTGATGCTACTCGGTCTCGTACATGCTGAAGAAACGCGCCTCGCACTCGCGCCAGGCCTGGTCGTCCAGGTACGAGAGCACGCCTTCGGCGGGTACGCCACCGTCTGCCATGGTCAGACCGACGTCGGGACGCGCTGCCAGAGTTTCGCCAAGGAACTCGCGAAGCCGCTGGCCTTCGCGGCGCAGCCAGCGCACGGCCCGCTCGGCAATCAGCAGTTTGGGAGCCGTCTCGCCCAGATCTTCGGGTTCGATGCTCACTAACCAGCCTCGCGTGTACGGATTCTCTTTGATTTGCTCGGGATTCTCGAGCAGGCTGCGATTCACCTGCGTTACCCGTCCGGAAACTGGCGCGCGGAGCGCAAGACGCCGCTTGCCCTGCTTCAGCCAGGCAATGGGTTGGCCCTTCTTCACGTACGTGCCCGGTTCCACCGTCTCGATGGCGTCGATTCGGCCGAGCAGTTTGACGGCGAAGTCGTCCACCCCGAGTTTGGCCTGGCCGTTGGCCAGGACTTTCATCCAGAGGTGGTTCGGCGCGTAGAACAAGCCCTTCACTACGCGAACTTTCGGCAGCCGCGGAGCTGCTCCCTGCGGTACCCCGGCCAGCGCCAGGCGTTTGGCCTCGCGTTTCTGCAGAATGGCATCGATCGTCAGGAAAACGATGATCGTCAGGACTACAAAGATCGCGACCATGATCTTACCTCCTTGCGGGTTTCGGTTCCGGCCAGTGCGGTTCGTCGGCCACTGCGCTCAGGCAACGGGAAAGTACTGACGTTTGAAGTGTTCCCACTTTTCGTCGTCCAGCATGCGCGCCACGCCTTCCACCAGCTCGCCGCCGTCCTGCGACACGGCCCCCACCAGCGGCGAGTAGGTGCGCTGCAACTCCTGGATGGCCAGTTCGACCCACTTCTTGGCCAGGCTGGCGCTGAACAGATTTGTGGAGCAGCATTCAGGATCTTTCGGCTTCACTTTGAGCAGCCAGCCGCGCTCGTACGGATCGTCGCGCAACTTCTCCGGATGCCGCAGCACCTCTTCATTCACTTCAACCACTTCGCCGTCCACGGGCGCTGGCTGCTCGAGAGCCCGTCCGTCGAACTCGATCGTCCAGGCGGCGCGACCCTGCTCGAGCTCCTGCCCGGGAGTGGGCGTCTTGATGCGCTTCACGTCGCCCACGAAACGACGTGCGAAGGCATCCAGCCCGACCAGCACCTCCCCGGCGCCGCTGGGTTTGGCCC
>JAADFT010000248.1 GCA_013152765.1 Calditrichota bacterium
GGCCGCTTCGATTTCGCCAAGCTCCACGCGGAAGCCACGGATCTTGACCTGGTAGTCGGTACGGCCCGCGAAGACCACCTCTCCGTTCGAGTTGAAACGCCCCAGGTCGCCCGACCTGTACATTCGTGCACCTGTTTCAGAACTGAAAGGATCGGGCAGGAAGCGTTCAGCGGTCAGATCCGGGCGCTTCATGTAGCCCCGCGTGACACCTGCTCCACCGATGTAGATCTCGCCGAGCACACCGCGGGGCACAGGCTCCAGAGCGCGATCCAGCACGTAGACGTTCACGTTCGGCAACGGTCGGCCAATCGGCACCAGATCGTATTCGAAACTCAGGTCTTCCCTGAGCGGGAACTCGTGGTAGTTGCTGGCGATGGTCGTCTCTGTCGGGCCGTACAGGTTCACGAAGCGCACATCTCGTGGACTGCGCCGCGCCGCTTTCTTCAGAGTGGTGATCGAAGGCTGCTCCCCTCCAGCCAGCACCAGCCGAATCGACTGGGGGAGATCCAGATCCTGCTCCTCGAGGAAATCGACGAAATAGTGCCACACCGGCACGGGCACGTGCAGAACCGTGACGCCGGCCTGTTCCAGCACCCGCAGCAGGTCAAATCCACTCAGCTGCTGCGCTGGTCCCGGCAGAACCAAAGTCGCTCCACTCGTCAGCGCCGGGTAGATCTCTTCTCCGGCGGCGTCGAAACTGATCGAGATGTACTGCAGGATGCGATCGGCGGGTCCAAATTTGTGCAGGCTGGCAGTGGCCACAGCGTGGTTTGCCAATCCCCTGTGCGTGGCCATCACGGCCTTGGGCTTGCCCGTGGAACCCGAGGTGTAGATCAGGTACGCCAGGTTGTCCAGGTCTACGGGGATGTCGGGCCTCGACTCGTCCTCGGCGTTGACAGGGCTCGCCGGGTCGTCCAGGCAAATCGCCTCAACACCCGAGCGCGAGACCGTGTCGAGGTAGCGAGATTCGGTAACAACAACCCGCACGCCCGAGTCCTCGAGCATGTATCTTAGCCTCTCGGCCGGGTAGTTTGGATCGAGCGGCAGGTACGCAGCACCGGCTTTCAGGATTCCGAGCAGTCCCACGAACAGCTCCGGGGAACGATCCAGAGACAACCCGACGATCGTCTCTGGCCCAGCTCCAGCCTGCAGGAGGTGCCTGGCGAGCCGGTTCGCCTTCGCGTCCAGTTCCGCGTACGTTAGCGTCTTCCTCTCGCTACCCTGGTCTGTCGGGCGGAAGTCGGCCAGCGCAACGGCGTCCGGTGTGCGCTCGGCCTGGGCCTCGAACAGCCGGTGCACGGGCTGGTTCCGTTCCTCCTTCAGAAACGGCCCGGAGCTCCACTCCGTGAGAATGGACGCCCGTTCCGACTCGCTCAGAATCGGCAACTGCCAGACCGGTCGTTGCGGCGTGCGAAGGGCATTTTCGACCAGCGTCGTGTAGTGGCCGATGAGTTGACGAACCGTCGCCTCTTCGAACAGGTCCGTGCGGTAACCGAAGACGGCGTTGACGACTTCTCCGTCCACGCTCACTGACAGGACGAGGTCGTACTTGACCGTCCCGGATTCCAGACGGACGGGCTCCACCTCGAGCCCCGCTACCCGCATTCGCCGCAGCGGCGAGTCCTGAAAATCGAACAGAACCTGAGCAAGCGGGTTCTCTCCCGAGGCACGCCTCGGGTACAATTTCTCAATCAGCAGCTCAATGGGAACAGCAGAATGATCGAAGGCCTCCAGCACTGTTTCGCGAGTGCGCTGGAGAAACGCGTCGAACGACGGGTTGCCGGACAGGTCGCTCCGCAAAACAGCAAGGTTGATGAAAAGCCCGATCAGGTCGCGAAGCTCCGGTTTCTCGCGGTTCGCCACAGGCGACCCGACCCGCACCACATCCTGGTTTGCGTACCTGGCGAGAAGCAACGTGTACGTGGAAAGCAGAAAAACGTACGGCGTGATCTGGTGCTGCTTACAGAAAGTCAGTACACGTCTGCTCAGCTCAGGCCCGAGTGTAAACGGGATGTGGTCGCCTCTGTACGAGGTTTTCGGGCCTTTCGGCCTGTCCGTCGGGAGGTTCAGGTACTCTTCGGTGTCGCTGAGCTTGCTGAGCCAGTAGTCGAGTTGCTTTTGCCCCTGATTGCTTTGGAGAAACTCTTGATGCCAGGCTGCGAAATCGAAATACTGAATGGGCAAGGATGAAAGACCAGGCTCACGGTTCTGCACGAACGACTCGTACGCGGTTACCAGGTCGCGCACAAACACGCCAACGGACCAGGCGTCAGCGATGATGTGGTGAAACGTAACGGAAAGCAGATGCTCATCTTCGGCCACCTTCACAAGGAAGGCGCGCACAAGCAGGTCCTCGGCCAGGTCGAAAGGTCGAGTGGCCGCTTTTGCCACAAACGCCAGCGCTTCGTCTTCAGCCGATTTGCCGTCGGTAGGGCTTGCCGTGAAGACCGGAAGTTCAACAGACACCTCTTGCCGGACAAACTGCACCGGATTTCCGTCGGGACCGGCGCGGAAGCCAGCGCGCAACACCTCGTGCCGCTGCACGACGAACTCAAACGCGCGGCGCAGCGCGGCGACGTCCAGCCTGCCGCGCAAACGCACCACCGCCGGGATGTTGTTGACGCCCAGCCCCGGGTTGAGCCGCTCCAGTACCCAAAACCCGCGCTGGGCTTCGGTCATCGGGAAAGTGCTCCTGTCGTCCCGGACGGGGATTTCCGTCTTCGGCCTCTGCCCCTGTTTCTTGCGCAGTTTGGCCAGCAGCAGCTCCCGCTTCTCCGGCGAAAGTCCGGCTAAGCGCGCTTCAAGACCCGCCATGCAGTCTGCTCCCGTTCTTCAATCGGTTTCCTTCCGCTTCTGTTCTCCCTCAGTCGAGCTCGTACCCAAGCTCTGCGGCCACGTTTTTCGCCAAAGGTGACAGGAAATCCCGGCAATGAAATTTCTTCCAGCGCGTCGCCGAAGCCGGGTCAATCCGGCGGTGCAGGTAGAATTTGAAATCGCCCACCATTTGCCCGGCCCGGTTTAGCCCCTGCGTCATCCGACCGTCCCCGTCGTAGGGGTTCACCATCGCGTCCTCGAAAGGCACACCCAGGAATTCCGCAATCCGACGCATTTCCTGTTCCGGCTGCTGAACCAGGTCCTCGTAGCTCACCCGCAACTGTCGGTCATCCGGAACGTCGGCAAGAAAGGCCAGAATGTTCTGGTGGCTGACCAGCCAGACCAGCTCAGCAAGCTGGCGCCGCGTGAATGTGTGTTCGAACTTGAAAAAGTGTTCGTCGAGTTTGGCCTCCACAAACGAGTAGATCGTCGCGTAGGGATGCCTGGTCAGGTGAATGTAGAGCGGCCGTTCAAAAGTCGCCTCCGCCCTCTCCAGGATGTTTCTGTCGATCGAGTAGGACGGCGTTTTGTCCACCAGTCGCCTGTCGCCAATGTCGAGCTGCAAACGGTGGTAGAAATCGTGCGTGCTCAAATCCTGGAGCAGGTAAGCTTCTTCGATTTGCCTGGCCTCGTCGAGGCTGCAACCGTGCACCTCCATCAGCACCTGAGGCACGACCTCGAGCCACATCCAGAGGCCGGCGTTTTCGTAGAACTCCTTGCGCTCCCGCAAAGTGTTGAAGGACAGCAGGTCCATTTCCGGAGGCGCAAAGAGCCTCTGGCTCCCCGCCAGCATCACCCGGAGGAGCGTTGAACCCGAACGGGGCGGCGACAGCACGAAAACCGCGGGTGGATTCTTGCGTCGCGTGAACTCGGGGTCCATTTTGTACGGCACGACGAGCTGGCGAATCCGCGTCACGTGCTCCTCGGTCACATCCGGCCCGGCGGCCACGGCCTTCCAGCGATCAGCAGCGCAGTCGTCTGTGGCGTCCACTTCGCCGAACCGGGAAGCCACGAGCTCGGGGTAGTACTCCGCCATGAAACTCGCGAACTTGGTCACCGTCGGTGCCTGCAAGAGCGCACCTGGCGGCGCCTTCTCCTGGAATTCCGCTTCCAGCCGCTGCACGAGCTTAGCGGCCTTCTCCTCGTCGCCAC
This sequence comes from Calditrichota bacterium, assembly GCA_013152765.1. GTDB lineage: Bacteria > Zhuqueibacterota > Zhuqueibacteria > Oleimicrobiales > Geothermoviventaceae > Geothermovivens. Next base: position 4,027 of record JAADFT010000248.1, read on the forward strand.
CCTTGGCAAAAAAGTCGTCTTCAACCCCGAGGTCGTCCACACCCAGGGCTTCCTTCCAGAGATCGAGCAGGAAAGCTTCGAGGGCGTTCTTCGGCTTGCCGTTCCCGCTCCCGTCTTCCCCAACGTGGCCGTCACCGGAAGCGCCGCCCTCAGCGTTGTCCTCGCTCGTCAGCAGCGCACGCGCTTCCTCGTCGGACAGGTCGTCCAGCTCGGCCAGGAGGGCCTCCAGCTCTTCGTCCCCGACGTTCTCCGCCTGCAACAGCGCAATTTCCTGGGTAATTTCCTCGATCGTCGGGTGCTCGAAGAGTGTCCTCAGCGGCACCTCCACACCGAATTCTTCACGAATGCGGCTCACGACCTGCGTGGCCATCATCGAGTGACCGCCCAGCTCGAAAAAGTTGTCGAACACACCCACGCGTTCCACACCCAGCACACCGCGAATGATTTCCGCGAGCTTTTCTTCCGTCGGTGTGCGCGGCGGTACGTACTCGGTCGAAGCGCAGGCCCTGGAAAGGTCCGGCGTTGGCAAGGCATGCCGGTCCACCTTCCCGCCGGGCGTGAGCGGCATGGCGTCCACGCGCACAA
>JAADFT010000249.1 GCA_013152765.1 Calditrichota bacterium
GGGCAGCAGCACGTGCGACAGCCAGGAGCGCGGTTCGAAAGGTTTCCGGGAGCAGCATTCGACCTGACGAACCGGCGGCTCCGAGCGCGAAAACTTCGTCGAGTGGGAACACTGGGTCGCAAGCGGCTCAGCAGGGTAGTGGAGATCGACCTGCGGCTGCGACCTCTGTCCGGGATTCCGCCAACGCGGCCAGCGCCGCTGCGCCCGAACTAAGTCGGGAACAGGTGCAAAAATCCGCAGCTCAGGCTGAATCCCAACAAGGAAGCGTGAAGACCTCGCAGGTGAAAGAAAGCATGCGTCCGAGGCATGAGCAGGTGAAACCCGGACACGCACCGGAAGCCAGCAGGCCTGAAACACTGCACGTTGCCCCAGCGAGAGAGTCGCAGGTCCAGACCAACCTGGTCAGGAACACTCGCCGTACTGCATCAGCAGCACGGACACCCCACGCTGAGCGCGTGTTTGAGCAGTTGCGGTCCGGACTGGTGAAACACCGTTTAGGTCCGAACCAGAACAGCCTTGTGGTGCAGCTGCGGCCGCCAGAGCTGGGGCGAATTCGAATTCGTGTCGAAGCGCACGGTCAGGTTTTGCGGGCCGTCGTGGAGGCGGATTCCTCAGCAACACGGGATTTGCTGCACAGCAGCGTCCAGCACCTGGTCCAAACACTGGACGAGCAGGGACTCCGGGTTCAGCAGATCCAGATTTTGCCTTTTGCCAACAGGCAGGCAACCCCGGAGCACGGGCACGACTCCGCCGGGCGGCAGGCGGCTCCGGATTGGACGGAACACGAAGCAGGTGAGGACTCGCGACAACGTGAACAGCCGGAAGACCGCTGGCGACCGCGCGATGGTGGTTGGTTGGCCTGAGATAACGGCTTTCCGACCTGAACCTGACCGCAACTTGTGGAAAAGCTTTATGGACTTCTCATTTGAACAGGAAAAGCAATTTGGAACCAGCAGGTTTCAAGAAAACAGACCGGAAAGGAGGTGAGCAAGCATGGACGTAACCGGTGTTACAAGCCGCGCAGACGCCGCGGCGCTGACGGCTGGACTGCAGCAGTCGCTTGGAAAGGAAGACTTCCTGCGGCTGTTGATCACCCAGCTGGAGTACCAGGACCCGCTGAGCCCACTCCAAAACGAGGAGTTCGTCGCTGAGCTGGCCCAGTTCAGTAGCCTCGAGCAGATGCAGAACGTGAACCAGAACCTGCAGGACAGCATTCAGGCCAACTACATGCTGAACCAGTCCATCAACAACTCGCTGGTGGCGGCTTTGATTGGCCGGGAGGCGAAAGTGCAGGGCGACACGTTCTACCTGCCGAACTCGGGCAGCGTGAACCTGGAATTCGTCCTGCCAGAAGTGGCGGACCGGGTAATTCTGACGATCACCGACGAAAACGGTACACCCGTTCGCCAGGTGGACCTGGGCGGCATGCCGTCAGGTTCGCACACGTACGAGTGGGACGGAATGGCCGACGCGGGATTTCCGGCGGAACCGGGTGTGTACCGCTTCAAAATCGAAGCGACGCACGACGGAAATCCGGTGTCTTCTCACCTGTTCAGCGTGGGCACGATTACTGGTGTGCGCTACGTGAACGGGGTGGCGACGCTATTGCTTGGCGATCTCGAAGTTGGTCTGCCGGACGTTGCTGAAATCCGGCAGGGAAGGTAGCTCAAAGGAGGTGGTCCGGTGAGCGCTGACATCAGTAAGCTGGTGTTTCCACACACCAGACCTGTTCAGCCGGGGGTACGACCGACTCGACCGCAGCCTCCCGAAGGCACGCCCCAATTCGACGAGATCCTGCGTCGCCGGGTGTCGGAGCTGCGGTTTTCGGCCCACGCGCAGGAGAGGATGCGCCTGCGCGGGATGGAACTGAGTCAGGACGACAGGGCGAAACTGGAAGCGGCAGTTGACAAAGCCGCTGCCAAAGGCGCTCGAGACTCCCTGGTTCTTCTTCGCGACATGGCCTTCGTGGTCAGCGTGAAAAACAGAACCGTGATCACGGCCATGGACGAGGCTTCGATGAAGGAGAACGTGTTCACGAACATCGACAGCGCTGTGGTTCTCTGAGGCAGAGTAAACCAGGAAACACGAGTACCGGGCAGGACCCCTCCGGGGATGCCCAACCGCCGCCGACCGACCGACGCGGCGGGTACTCCCAAGCAAAGGAGGTTGGTCATCATGATGCGTTCACTTTTTGCAGGAGTTTCGGGCCTGCGCAACCACCAGGTCCGGATGGACGTCATTGGCAACAACATCGCCAACGTCAACACCATCGGTTACAAAGCGCAGAGGGTTACCTTCGCAGACGCTCTGGCACTGACGCTGCGTGGTGCGACCATGCCGACCGGGCGAATCGGGGGCAGCAACCCCATGCAGGTCGGCCTGGGGATGTCGGTGAACACGATCGACACGATCCTGAATCAGGGCAGTTTGCAGGCAACCGGCCAGCAGACGGACCTGGCCATCAACGGTGACGGGTTCTTTGTCCTCAGCGACGGCCAGAAGTACTTCTACACCAGGGCGGGCAGCTTCCAGTTTGATGCCGAAGGCCGTCTTGTGGACCCGGCCAACGGTCTTGTGGTGCAGGGCCGGATGGCGAACAGTCGCGGGGAAATCAGTTCCACCAGCGCCATCGACGACATTCGCCTGCCTTTTGGCCAGCGTGTCCCCGCCAGAGCAACGACGACCATCGGTTTCACCGGCAACCTGGACGCTTCGGCGAAGCCGCTTGGTACGATCACGAAAACGGGGCCGTTTCTGGCGGTCGAGGAGGCCGGAGACGGAACAGACATCGCCAAGCTCTACGCTCGCGGCGACACAAACTCGTTCATCACGGGAATGGTCAGCGGGGTCACCACTGTCACCGTGAGTGACGGCAGCACGGAGAAGACTTACACGTACGTGAGCAACGACTCAGCAGTTGGGAACGACGAGTTTACCTCGCTCAAGGACCTGATCGACGAGATCAACGACGACTTTGCTAGCATGCAGCTGAGCATCACCTCCGACGGCGCCATCAAGGTGGAAGATCTCAGCGGCAGTGAGCACACGGTGACTTTCAGCAGTAGCAGTGCCGCTTTGCAGTCGGCTTTAGCTGCCGCGAACGGCGCCATCGACAACTCGGCTGGCAAGAGCACGCTCACGGACCAGTTCAGCCACCGTGCGACGAGCGACGAAGAGCTCACCAAGCTGAGAAATTCCGTGGGCGAACCGCTCGGCCTGAACGTGGGCGACCAGATTTCCATTAGCGCCATCGTGGGCGGCGAAGAGAAGACCGGATCGCTGACGATCGCAGCGAACACCACTCTTGGTGATCTGGCCGACGCCATCGAAACGGCCTTTGAAATCACCAACTCCACGGGCGTTGAGATCGACGAGAACGGTAGCCTGGTCATCAACGGTGATCCCGGCGAGGAGCATGCTATCGAGAGCGTAGCTGTACGCGTGTCCGGGAACACGGCGTTCAACACGGCCAGTGTTTTCAACGAGTTTCAAAAGGCGAAAGATGTTACGCATTCGGCCAGCATCACAGTGTACGACGAGCTTGGCAAAGAGCACGTCGTGACCCTGACTTTCACGAAGACCGCCATTCAGAACCAGTGGCGCTGGGAAGCGTCGCTGGCCGGCGACGAGATCATTTCCAGCGGCGGATCCGGTACAATCAACTTCAACTCGGACGGATCTCTCAACTCCTTCCTTTACGACAATGGCATGACCGCGCTGACATTCGATCCCAACGACGGCGCCTCCTTCGTCGAAATCTCGTTCGACACTGGCGACATCGGCGGTTTCAACGGTATCACCCAGTTCGCGTCGCCGTCTACAGCTGTGGCCAGCACGCAGGACGGCTACCCGAACGGTGACCTGACCACGATCAACATCGACGAAACCGGCAAGATCACGGGCATTTTCAGCAACGGCGTTACCCAGACTCTGGCGCAAATCGCTCTGGCCGTGTTCAACAACCCGTCCGGTCTGATCCGGGCTGGTGAGAACATGTTCCAGGTGTCGGCGAACTCCGGGAATCCGGTGATGGGACTGGCAGGCGAGAGCATCCAGTCGAAAATCGTTCCCGGGCACCTGGAAATGTCCAATGTCGACCTGGCGGAGGAATTCACGAACATGATTGTTGCTCAACGTGGATTCCAGGCCAACGCCAGGGTCATCACCACGACCGATGATCTGCTGAACGAGCTCGTCAATCTGAAGCGGTAGTGAGAGTTTAGAAGCGCTTCGTCAGTGAGGCCGGGCCGTTGGTGTCCGGCCTCGCTGTTCGAGGCGGAGGGAACCGTCATGATCAAGGTAACGCGGCTCAACGGTTCGGAGCTGGTCATCAACGCTGACCTGATCGAGACCGTTGAGGCCACCCCGGACACGATCATCACGCTGACCACCGGCGCGAAGCTCATGGTGCGTGAGAGCCCGGAGGAAATCGTGGATCGCGTGGTTGCGTACAAACGCCGCATTAGTCACTACACATTCGGGACGGTGAACGACGTGGACTCGTACAGCAACTGAGCGAACACGTGCGGAATTTTCCTACACCGGGCCAATTTCGGGAGCTCGCGGAGTGTGGTGTTGAAACGGGCACGGTGGTCGAC
>JAADFT010000250.1:0-4598 GCA_013152765.1 Calditrichota bacterium
CTGGATCTTCGGATCGGCCAGAGCTGCTTCGATCACGCGATCCTTGTCCGCGTTGGCATCCACTTCGATCGTGGCGCGCACCTTGCCGTTCACCTGCACGGCCATTTTGACCTTCTCAGTCGCCAAAGCGGCTTCGTCGTACGTGGGCCACGGGTGGTCGAAAACTGTCGGTTTGCCCCCAATTCTCGCCCACAGCTCCTCGCCCATGTGGGGTGCGAACGGGGCCAGCAAGAGCACAAGCGTCTCGACAGCGTCCCGCAGCACATCCGCGTTTTGCTGCTCCACGGGCACGTTCTGCCGGTACGCGCTGATCTCGTTCACCAGCTCCATGATGCGGCTGATGGCTGTGTTGAAGTGGAAACGCTCCAGGTCGCGCGTGACCATCTTGACCGCGTAGTGACGCTGGCGTCTCAGTTTCTCGGTCTGCGCCGTTTCGCTGCCGCGCGGTGGATTGTCCACAAAATCGTTCACCAGGCGCCAGACCCGGTTTACAAACCGGGCCATGCCGTGCATCCCCTCGTCGCTCCAGTCGCCGCCCTCCGTGTAGTCGCCCATGAACATGAGGAACAGCCGGAACGTGTCGGACCCGTACGAGCGGATGTAGTCGTCGGGGTTCACCACGTTCCCCCGCGACTTGGACATCTTCGCGCCTTTGTTAGTGATCACGCCCTGGTGCACCAGCTTCATGAACGGCTCATCGAAATGCACCAGCCCGAGATCGTAAAGCACCTTCGTGAAGAAACGCGCGTAAAGCAGGTGCATGGTGGCGTGCTCAGCGCCGCCCACGTACATGTCCACAGGCAGCCAGACCCGAACCAGCTCCGGGTTGTACGCTCCCTTGTCGTAGTGCGGATCCGGGTAGCGCAGGTAGTACCAGCTCGAACAAACAAACGTGTCCATCGTGTCCACTTCCCGCTTCGCCGGAGCCCCGCACTTGGGACACGTCGTGTTCACGAAATCCGGGTTGGTAGCCAGCGGCGACACACCGCGCACGCCAAACTCGACCTTCTCGGGCAGCTTGACAGGCAGGTCTTCCTCCGGAACCGGTACCTCACCGCAATTCGGGCAGTACACGATCGGAATTGGGGCGCCCCAGTAGCGCTGGCGGGAAATGAGCCAGTCCCGCAGCCGGTAGTTCACTTTCCTCCGGCCGATGCCCTTCTCCTCGAGCCAGGCAATCACCTTGTCGATGGCCTCTTCCGGGGGCGTGCCCGTGAAAGGACCGGAGTTGATCATGATTCCGGGTCCCTCGTAGGCGCTTTCCAGCGGCTGCTCGCTTGGCTTTCCGGTGGGACTGATTACCTCGCGAATCGGAAGATTGTACTTGGTGGCAAACTCGAAATCGCGCTGATCGTGCGCCGGCACAGCCATGATGGCACCCGTGCCGTACGTAACCAGGACGTAGTCCGCAATCCAGATCGGCACCTTCTCGCCATTGACCGGATTGATCGCGTAGGCGCCGGTGAAGACACCGGTTTTCTCCCGTTCCGTCGACGTCCGCTCGATTTCGCTTACCTTGCGGGCTTTCTCGACGTACTCTTCCACTTCCTTCTTGTGCTCGGGAGTCGTCAGCTTCTCGACCAGCGGGTGCTCGGGTGCCAGCACCATGTAAGTCACACCCCACAGCGTGTCCGGACGCGTTGTGAACACCTCCAGCTTCATGTCCGGATGCCCGTCCACCGGGAACTCGATCTCGGCACCCTCGCTGCGGCCGATCCAGTTCCGCTGCATTTCGATGGTCTTTTCGGGCCAGTCGATTTTCTTGTGCCCCTCGAGCAGCTTCTCAGCGTACGCCGTGATCTTGAAGAACCACTGCACAAGGTCTTTGCGGATTACCTCTGTGCCACAGCGCTCGCACCGCCCGTCGATCACCTGCTCGTTGGCGAGAACCGTCTGGCAGCTCGGGCACCAGTTTACGGGAGCCTTCTTGCGGTAGGCCAGGCCGTTTTTGTACAGGAGCAGGAAGAACCACTGTGTCCACTTGTAATACTCCGGATCGGAGGTGTTGATCTCCTTGCTCCAGTCGTACATGGCCCCGATGGCCTTGAGCTGCTCCCGAATCTGGCGGATGTTCTCCGCAGTGCTGACGGCAGGGTGAACGCCCTTTTTGATAGCGTAGTTTTCCGCCGGCAGCCCAAATGCATCGTAGCCAATCGGTTCGAAGACGTTGTAACCCTGCATCCGCTTGAAGCGGGCCCAGGTGTCGGTGGGGCCGTAGTTGTACCAGTGGCCAATGTGGAGTCGATCGGCAGAGGGGTAGAGAAACATGACCAGAACGTAGAGTTTGTTCTCCGTCTTGGTCATGTCCGTTTCGTAGACACGATTTGCTTCCCACCACTGGCGCCATTTGGGCTCGATTTCTTCGAACGGGTATGCTCCCGGTCCCCTGTCCGTCTGGCTCATCCCTCCAGTCGCTCCTTCGCTTGGAAAACGTGCATCGCTACGGTTGGCCAAAAACAGAAAAGGCGAGAGACAAACGCCTCTCCCCTCTCAGGTTGGGACATGCCGAAAAAACCCCGCCCTGCGAGAGCGAGGCTCAGAGTGCTGCTCGATCCCCCTTTGCACGCGAAATGGTCGGGGCGCCCGGATTTGAACCGGGGACCTCTTGCTCCCGAAGCAAGCGCGCTGACCGGGCTGCGCTACGCCCCGAATTTCAAAACATCTTGAGTACGCCAATCACTCCCATGCTTGCCAGCGTCACCAGGACGCCAGCGATCACAACTCCTGCCACAATCGCGGGAAACGCGTAACGGAACGGAATGCCGAAGACAAACGCTGCCAACGCGCCCGTCCAGGCTCCTGTGCCAGGCAAAGGGATCCCGACGAAGAGGGTCAGACCAATTGCTTTGTACTTTTCAACCACTTTCCCACGGCGTCGCGTCCTGGCGAACATTTTCTCGAAGAAGCGATCCCAGAACGCGTACCGCGCCAGCCACTGGTGCGCCTTTTCGATCAAGAGCAACAATGGCACAATCGGAACCAGGTTGCCGAGAACACAGTAGAGAAATGCCTGCTGCCAGCCCAGCCCGCCTCCGTAGGGCGGCGAAGCCAGAGCCCAGGGAATGGCCCCACGCAGCTCGGTTATTGGAAGCATCGACAACAAGGCCGCCACAAACTCTCGCGGCATCCCGGTGAACAACCCGACAATCCGTTCGACCATGTTCGAAATCCGTCCAGTCCTAAGTCCAGTGAATGAGCCACCGGGCAAGCAGCAGCAAAAAACGCACCGTGTCTTTCAATCGACGCACGTGACTGGTCGGGAGTTCCCGACTGTAGACGCTCCGAATCGGGATGCTCGTGATTTTCGCACCCACTCTGGCCGCAGCCAGGAGCATTTCCGTTTCGATTTCGAACCGCTCGCTTTGCAGCGGCGTTCCGTCGAGCACCCACCTGCGAAACCCACGCAGCCCGCACTGGCTGTCGGGCACCCGCTGCTGGCAGGCAATCGACACAACCAGCGACGAGAGTCGGTTGCTCAGGCGGCGGTCCCACGGCATCCCGGCGACGTTCGTCATTCGATTGCCAACGACCACGTCGCCGCTCTCTCGTAGACAGGCATCCGCCACCGATTTCGCGTCGGCCGGCAAGTGCTGCCCATCGCCGTCCACGGTGACAACTACCTCTGTCTGCCTGCTCAGGGCTTCAGCCAGCCCCGTGCGGAGGGCTGCACCTTTCCCACGATTGCGAGGATGACAAAGAACATCGGCCCCTGCTTTTTTGGCTTCCTCCGCAGTTGCGTCGGTCGAGCCGTCATCAACAACCAGCACGAGCGCCTCTGGGAGAACGTCTTTGAGTCCTCGGACCACCTCCCCCACGGTGCTCGCGCAGTTGTATGCAGGGACAACAATCGCGACAGTTTGTCTCATAAGTCGCGGCAAATATACGAAACACGACGAGGAAAAGCAAGGCGAATTCAAGCAGGAGTTCGCCAGGCCAATCCGTGGACACGTAGCAGCGCGTTCTCCGGCTTCCCTTCGCAAGTCAGCGGTCTTCTTTCCCCCGTGAGGAAAGTCATGAACAAAACAGAGACAAAGAGAAGCCATCCCACCGCAGGGACGCAGCGAGCGCAGAGCTACCCATCACTTCGTGTCTCGTACAGCGTGTCCCTGCGGTCTCCGCGCCCCTGCGGTTTACGGCAGCCGACCCGGCGCAACGAAAAAACGCACCTCCCTTGGCGGCGCCGTCCGCGCAGGCGGACGAGTGGAGACAGTCGGGGAGTTCACTCCCCGGCGTTGTGGCAACCCCACCCCGGACGCACAAAGCGCGTCCCTCCGATTTTGATCTTGCACCAAACCGCGCTGACACCGGGGAGCTAAAACGCTGGGTCGTTAGTCGCACCACCGCGCAAGCTTCGCTTGCAATTCGCCTGCGGGCTGCGTAACTTCAGTTGAGCGGCAGCAAACGGGCTGAATGTGCAATTGAGCTTGTCCGCTGGCAACTGCGTTCCAACGCCGGTTAGCAGATGCAGCAGTTTCGCTCAGTGGCACCGAATTTCGTTTCAGCAACAAAGCGACCATGATTTCCAACCGCCTACGTGACATTCCGCCGTTCATCGTGATGGATGTGCTGGCCCGCGCCGAAGAGCTCGAACGCCAGGG
>JAADFT010000250.1:4630-5950 GCA_013152765.1 Calditrichota bacterium
TTCCCCGTGCCCAGGAAAATCCAGGACGCCGCCGTCCAGGCCATCGAGCGCGGCGAAACGCGCTACACAGCCAGCCTGGGGATTCTACCCCTGCGCGAAGCTGTGGCAGAGCACTACAGGAACAAGTACGGCGTGCAAGTCTCGCCGGAGCATGTCATCGTGACGAGCGGGACATCCCCTGCTCTGCTGCTCGCCCTCAGCTCTCTGCTCGATCCGGGCGATGAGGTGATCTTGAGCGATCCCGGCTACGCTTGCTACCCGAACTTCGTCGCCTACCTGGACGCCGTGCCGGTTCGTGTTCCTGTGCGGGCCGAAACCGGTTTCGTGCTCGACCCGAACGAAGTCCGTCGGGCAATCACCCCCAAAACGAAGGCAATCCTGATCAACTCGCCCGCCAACCCCACGGGCGCGGTGTTGCCTCAGGATGTCCTGGCGGAGCTGGCTTCCCTCGGCCCCACGCTAATTTCGGACGAGATTTACCACGGTCTGGTCTACGGTGTCGAAGATCACACCGTCCTTGAATTCACGCGCAACGCCTTTGTGCTGAACGGATTCTCCAAGTACTACGCAATGACCGGTTACCGGCTGGGCTACTTGATTGCCCCTCTGGAGTTCGTGCGCCCCATCGAAAAAGCGCAGCAGAACTTCTTCATTTGCGCGAGCTCGATTGCCCAGTGGGCAGGCGTTGCCGCGCTGAAGGAAGACCATCCCGAAATCCCAGAGATGCTTCGCACGTACGACGAGCGGCGTCGTTTCCTGACTCAAAAACTGCGTGAGCTCGGTTTCGGCATCCGCGTAGAGCCGCGCGGGGCTTTCTACGTCCTCGCTGACGCCACCCGTTTTGACTCCAACTCTTACCGTCTCGCCCAACGACTTCTCGAAGATACCTTCGTTGCCGTCACACCGGGCATCGATTTCGGCCCGGGCGCCGAAGGGTTCTTGCGCTTCTCGTACGCCACAGCTCTGGACAAAATCGACGAAGCCATGCAGAGGCTGGAAGATTACTTGAACAGCTGAGACCGGCGAGGAGGGCAGCTTCGTCCCCTCCTAACGAGACTTGCGCTCCATTTGGCAGAAGCCCGCCCGGATCTTCCTGAAAGCCTCTCGCCCAAACCGCGGATTTGTGCTCCCCCGGCGCGACATTCCCCCTTTCCCGAACGCCGCTGGGACCGACATCCGGGCGTCCTGTTTCTCTGCCAGGAGAAGCCGCAGCGTTCCCGTCCGTGAAAGCCGTTTTTTTCTGACCCTGGCATTCCAGAGCCGCCTGCGAAGTTCACAATTGAAATTACACCTTCGTGAGTCGTCCCCTCCGGTCATTCT
>JAADFT010000251.1 GCA_013152765.1 Calditrichota bacterium
CGACGTTTCGGCCCTGAGGCTCCGCACTGGGGCAGCGTCTCACTGTCTCGCGCAACTCTTCTTCTGGCAAAAGGGCATGCGGCGGAAGCGAGTACGCTTCTCCGAAACGTCGTTTCAAGGCGGACCTACTCAAACCTTTCAGATAGCGCGCGTGTGCTCTGGGCAAAGGCCGAGCGACTCCGCAGCAATCCAGCAGCAGCCCTGAGGATTCTGCGTGGCGTGCGCGATCCGGGCTTGGTTCCATTCGGGAACAGTCGCCTACCGGCCTGGACCGTTTGTTTCCAGTCGCACCAGCTTGGATTCCGGGCGGAAGCAATGCTCGAAGCAGCTCGCGCTTTGTTGGCTCAGGGAAAACCTGCGCAGGCACTGGCGGTGGCGGGGCAACTGCGCTCGGTTCTGCCGTCCCTTAGGCCAGAGGTCCAGGTTTCGGTCCTGATGCTTCAGGCCGAAGTGGCCAAGAAACTCGGCCGGACGACAGAGTGGCTCTACGCGTTGCGCAACCTCTGGGAAAACCGTCAGCTTCCTCTTGAGGCGCGCCAAAAAGCCGGCTTTGTCCTTCTAAACGGCCTTGTGGAGCAGCAGGCCTACCAGAAAGCCCTGGAACTGGCCCGAGCACTGCAAAAGGAGCTGGCAGACCCTGCTGCACAGGCCAGGGCGGCGGAAGTCGAGATTGTTTGCCTGTACCGTCTTGACCGCCTCAAACAAGCCCGAACGCTGGCCAAGCAGTTCACGAAGAAGTACAAGGGGGTGACCGACGTCGATTCTGCCCAGGCGCGCTTTGCGTACGAAGAAGGGGAGTACTACTTTCGCCAGAAATCGTTCGACCGCGCTGAGAAGGCCTACCGGAAAGCCGCCAGTCGTAAGGGCTCCAAGTGGGCAAGGCAGGCGGAATTTGCAATTGCGAAGACCTACCTGACGCTCAACAAGACGGACAAGGCCCTCAACCAGCTCACCGATTTGCCACAGAAGTACCCCGGCACAAGGGTTGCGGATCTCGCCCTGCTGAACCTGGGCGTTTTCTACCACCAGAACAAGCAACTGGCGAACGCGATTTTCACACTGTCGAAGGTCGTGGCGGACTCACAGAGACTGGAACCAGCCACGCTGCGTTCGGCCGAGCGCGAGCTTATCCGCTGCTACGACGAAGCGGGCATGTGGGATCGCGCAATCGCGCTCTCGCGCGACTACCTGCGCCGTTTCCCTAATGCGGAGGACGCGTTCAGCCGCAAGGTTCAAATTGGTGTGCTGCTCATCAAGCTGAACGAGTACGACCGGGCCATCGACTACCTGCGCGGGCTGAAGCTGGAGGCCGATCCCGAAAGTCAAGCCGAGGTACAGTACTGGATTGGCAAGGCCTACCTGAACAAAGGCGATCTCGAAACCGCTATTTCAGAGCTGCTGCGGGTCCGGTACGCCTGTCCACCTACGAAGCTACCCTGGGACGTGACCGCCATGTTCGAGGCGGCCAACGCGTACATGCGGCTGCAACAGTACGACCGCGCGCAAAAGCTGTTCGAGCAAATCGTGAGATTGCGGGGTTCGAACTCGAACTTCGGGCGAAGCGCTTTGCAGAAGATCAGAGAAATCCAGGAATTACGAGGTACGTAGGCGCTGCGGCGGCTTCGCTACCTGGACTCGCGGTAGAGATTCCTTGCGAATTCAGGATCAACGGAAGTTTGCGCTGGGAGAGAGCAGGGCGCTCGAATCAGTTTTCGCTTGCGCAGCCGTGTGAATTTCGTTATATTGGGCGCCGATAGTAGAAACCAAGGCGCAACAGAGCAAACACCTGAGCAAGTGAGGATGGCGGTAGAAGCGGACTACGAACGCTCAAGAATACCTGAGGCGGCCCGAGCCAGGGAACCGTAATCTACCAGAGTGCATCGACTTTCGGTGCACTTTTTTTGTACGTCTTCGGAAGTGCATTTCTCCAGGGGTTGATTTTGCTGGCTCAACACACGACTACGCTGGAAGGAGACGTCACGTTGAACGCTCAATTGAAGCTTCTGGTGGAGCTGCAGGAAATCGACAGCCAACTGCAGCGTTTGGAGGCGACAAAGGGAGATTTACCTGTCCGCGAGCGTGAAGTTCGCAACAAGCGGGATGCCCTGAAGAATCGGCTGGATTCGCTCCAGGCCGAGCTCGAGCAGACGCGAAAGGACAGAGTCCGCGCGAATTCGGAGTTCGAAAGCCTGAAGGACAAGAAGGCCAAGTACCAGAAGCAGCTGTTCACCGTACGAAACAACCGTGAGTACGACGCTGTAACCGCCGAAATCGAGCTCGCAGAAAAGGCCCTGGAAGACCTCGAAACGCGAATCATCGCGCTAATGGAGCGCGAGGACCAGCTTTCTAAGGAGGTTGAACGCGTTTCCGAGGAGCTGAAGGTCGCGGAGACGGAGCTGGAGGAACTTCTCAAAGAGCTGAACGAGAAATCGGCCCAGATTGAAGACCAGCGCCTCCGGCTCATGCACGAACGCGAAAAGGTGGTCATGCAAGCGGACAAATCGCTTGTGGCGTCGTACGAGCGCATTCGTCGGGCCAAAGGAGGTCTGGCAGTTGTGCCCGTCTCCAAGGGCGCCTGTGGAGGTTGCTTTACGCAAATCCCGCCGCAAAGAGCGCTCGAGATCAGGTCTTCGGACCGGATTTACACGTGCGAGGTCTGCGGTAGGTATCTTTACTGGAAGGACGACACCTTCTCAGACAGTCACTGAAATTCCCAGAACACGCAGCGAATGGCCAAGAAGCGTGGAACGTCTGCTTTTGAAGCGGCGTTAATTTACCGCGCAGGAGGTAGTGGAGGGTCGGACGGTCGCGCCGCGGTTGCACTGCAACGCGCGGTGAGGAAAGTCCGAACTCCGCAGGGCAGGGTGGTCGGTAACGCCGACTCGTCGTAAGGCGAGGAAAGTGCCACAGAAAACAGACCGCCCCGGCAACGGGGTAAGGGTGAAACGGTGGGGTAAGAGCCCACCGCCCTGGCGGTGACGTCAGGGGCACGGCAAACCCCACCCGGAGCAAGGCCAAATAGGAGGGGATGGACTGGCCCGGTCCGTTTGACCCTCGGGTAGGCCGCTTGATCCCATCGGCAACGGTGGGACCAGATAAATGACCGTCTCGGCTCGCCTGCGCGGGCTACGACAGAATTCGGCTTACAGACCCTCCACGCTTCCTGCGCATTCTGTTTATCCCGGAGTTCTTTGAAGAGGCCTGTGCATGGAACAGAAGTGGATTCTCCTTGACGACCATCCTACGGAAGATGTTCAGCGTCTCGCCACTGAGTTGAACATGCCGCCGGTTCTCGTCAAGGTGCTTCTCAACCGGGGGGTACGTTCCTACGAAGAAGCCAAGCGTTTCTTTCGCCCAGAGTTTTCCAGCCTGAATGATCCGTTCGAACTTCCTCAAATGGATGTGGCCGCGAAGCGGCTTCTGGAGGCTGTACGCAAGCGCGAGCGGGTGCTGATCTACGGCGACTACGACGTTGACGGCATCACCTCGGTAGCTTTGCTCTACCGCTTCTTGCGAAAACTGGGCGTACCCACCGATTTCTACGTGCCCGATCGAATTTCCGAGGGGTACGGCCTGTCGGAGCGCGGCGTGAGGGAGGCCATCGACCGTGGCGCGCAGCTGCTGATCACCGTGGACTGTGGTGTCACGGCTCACCGGGAGGTGGCCCTGGCTCGGGAGCTCGGCCTGGACGTGATCGTTACGGATCATCACGAGCCCACGGATGAGCTGCCGCCCGCACACGCGGTCATTGACCCCAAAAGGAAAGACTCGACTTACCCGTTCAAGGAGCTGGCCGGCGTTGGCGTGGCTTTCAAGCTCCTGCAAGCCCTCGTGCACATGACCCGCTCGTCCATGGACGACCTGCACGAAGGGCTGGACCTGGTCGCCATCGGCACGGCTGCGGACATCGTGCCCCTGATCGACGAGAACCGCACTTTAGTGAAGATGGGCCTCGACCGCCTGTCGCGCACGCCCAATGTCGGTTTGCGGGCGCTGCTCGAGGTTGTCGGTTTGCTCCGCAAGGAGATCACGACCGGCCACATCGTTTTCATCCTGGCGCCGCGCATCAAC
This sequence comes from Calditrichota bacterium, assembly GCA_013152765.1. Lineage (GTDB taxonomy): Bacteria > Zhuqueibacterota > Zhuqueibacteria > Oleimicrobiales > Geothermoviventaceae > Geothermovivens. Next base: position 4,072 of record JAADFT010000251.1, read on the forward strand.
TCCGTCGGGCGTTTGGGTTCTGCGGAACGCGCGGTTCATTTGCTGATCACTTCGAACGCCCAGCAGGCCCGCAACATCGCCTCAATCCTGGATTCCGAAAATCGCCAACGGAAAAGCATCGACGAGCAGACGTTTCGTGAGGCTGTCCAGATCGTCGAAGAGGAGTTCGATCCGGCGACGACCCGCTCTTTGGTACTGGCACTGGAGGGTTGGCATCCCGGTGTGATCGGGATCGTGGCTTCCCGCCTGGTGGAGCGCTTCTACCGACCAACGGTCATGATTTCTCTCGACGGCGGCGTCGGTAAAGGATCCGCGCGCAGCATTCCGGGTTTCGACCTCTACGACGCTCTGAAGCAGTGCTCCGACCTGATGATCGACTTCGGAGGTCACCGCTACGCAGCGGGTCTGTCCATCGCGCAGGAGAACATTCCCGAATTCAGGCGGCGTTTCAACGAAATTGCTGCTTCCAAGCTCTCGCAGGACCAGCTTGTTCCCAAACTGCGGATTGATGCAGAACTTAATC
>JAADFT010000252.1 GCA_013152765.1 Calditrichota bacterium
CAAGGTAGTCCCGCTTTCAGTGAGTGGCGCGTTTCACTCGCCGCTAATGGCAGAAGCTGCCGAGGAGTTTGCCGGGAACCTGGCCAGTGCGGAGTTTCGTGAGCCCGAGAGACCGGTTGTGCTCAACGTTTCAGCGGAGCCGGAGACCTCGGGCGGTCGTCTGCCGGAAGCGCTGAAGCGTCAACTGGTGAGCCCTGTGCTCTGGGAGCAGAGCGTTCGTCGGATGCTGCAGGACGGGGTCGACACATTCTACGAAATCGGTCCTGGAAAAGTCCTGCTCGGTTTGATCCGGCGAATCGAGCGCGGCTCCAGGGGCATTCCTCTGGGCACGGTGGCGGATTTTGAGGCCCTCGAAGGCTGACGGGATTGCAAGGAGGGAGGACGAACGTGCTTGCGCTGGACGGCAAGGTTGCAGTGATAACGGGCGCTGCTCGGGGCATTGGTCGGGCAATTGCCCTGGAACTGGCCGAGCGCGGCTGTGATGTGGTGATCTCCGACATTCTGGAAGATGCAGCGCAGCAGACGGCGGCTGAAATCGAAAAGCTCGGGCGCAAAAGCCTGGCCGTGCGCACGAACGTCGCAGATTCTGCAGACGCCGATCGGCTGATTCGAGAAACGGTGGCAGCTTTCGGACGGGTCGACATCCTGGTGAACAACGCGGGCATCACCCGGGATGGGCTGTTGATCCGGATGAAGGACGACGACTGGAAGAAAGTGCTGGAGGTGAACCTCACCGGCACGTTCTACTGCCTCCGGGCGGCTGCCAAGCAAATGATGAAGCAGCGCAGCGGCCGGATCATCAACATCGCGTCGGTAGTGGGTGTGATGGGCAACGCGGGCCAGGCCAACTACTCGGCTTCCAAAGCGGGCGTGATCGGCCTGACGAAATCCGCCGCCAAAGAACTGGCGGCCCGGGGAATCACCGTGAACGCCGTTGCCCCAGGCTACATCGAGACGGAAATGACGGCAGCACTGCCCGAAGATGTGAAGAAGGCGTATCTCGAGATCATTCCGCTGAAACGTGCTGGCACTCCGGAAGACGTGGCGCGTGTGGTGGCCTTTCTGGCTTCCGACGACGCCGCTTACGTGACCGGGCAGGTTCTGCACGTGGACGGCGGAATGGTTATGTGAACATTCTGGGAATTGGTGAAGGGCGTTGAGGGTTAACTTAGGACACAGGAGGACGTAGGTCATGGCAGAAAACATCCAAGAGATGGAAAACCGCGTCAAAGAGATCATCGTGGAGCAGCTGGGTGTGGATCCGGACGCCGTTACCCCTGAAGCTTCGTTCATCGACGATCTGGGCGCCGACTCTCTGGACACCGTTGAGCTGGTGATGGCGTTCGAAGAAGAGTTCGACATCGAAATCCCGGACGAAGAGGCCGAGAAACTGACGACGGTTGGCAAAGCGCTGGAGTACCTGCACCAGAAGATGGCCGAGAAGGAGTAAGAGCTCGGCGGTGACCCGCGTCAGCGGGAGAGCTGCTTCGCTTCGGAATCCGGAAGCGAGCACTCACGAGTGGGGTGTAGCGTCGAAGCGGCTGGTAGGACAAAGTAGGGACACTTTATGGCTGAAAATCATCGGGTAGTTGTCACTGGATTAGGTGTGGTCAGTCCGGTCGGCAACAGCGTCGAGGAGTTCTGGGCGAACTTGCAGGCCGGGAAGAGCGGCGTTGGGCCCATCACACGGTGGGACACAACCGGGCACGACACCAAAATCGCCGCAGAAGTGAAGGATTTTGACGCCACTCAGTTCCTTGACAGGAAGGAAGCGCGCCGGATGGACCGCTTTTGCCACTACGGCGTGGCGGCGGCGAAAATGGCCATCGAAGATTCTGGCCTTGACAAAGCCGACGTGGACAAAGAGCGAGTCGGGGTTCTGATGGCCTCCGGCATCGGCGGCATGGAAACCTTCGCGCGCGAAATCAAGAAGCTCTTCGACTACGGCCCGAACCGCGTGAGCCCGTTCTTCATCCCGATGTTGATTGCCGACATCGTTCCCGGGCATGTGTCCATCATGTACGGTTTCAAAGGACCCAACTACTCGACGATCTCAGCATGCGCGTCGAGTTCACACGCGATCGGCGATGCCATGCGCATCGTCCAGCGCGGCGAGGCGGACGTGATGGTGACGGGCGGGTCGGAAGCCGTGATTCTGCCGATGGGAATCGCCGGATTCAACGCCATGCACGCCCTTTCGACTCGCAATGACGAGCCCGAACGCGCCAGCCGGCCCTTCGACGCGCAGCGCGACGGGTTTGTGATGGGCGAGGGCGCTGGTGCGCTGATTCTCGAGTCCCTCGAGCACGCGCAGGCCCGCGGCGCGAAAATCTACGCCGAACTGGTTGGCGTGGGATTCACAGCGGACGCGTACCACATCACAGCGCCCGTGCCGGACGGTTCCGGTGCGGCTCTGGCAATGAGGCGAGCTTTGCAGGATGCAGGCGTCGCGCCGGAGGAGGTGGATTACATCAACGCCCACGGCACCTCGACGCCGTACAACGACCGGATGGAGACGAAGGCGATCAAGAGCGTGTTCGGTGAGCGCGCGTACGAAATCGCGGTGAGCTCCACCAAGTCGATGGTTGGGCATCTGCTCGGTGCCAGCGGCGCCGTGGAGGAAATTGCCACGGTGCTGACAGTGGCCAACGATGTGATTCACCCGACGATCAACTACGAAGAGAAAGACCCGGAGTGCGACCTTTACTACGTACCGAATGAGTCCATCCAGCGGCAGGTACGCGTGGCCATTTCCAACAGCTTTGGGTTTGGTGGTCACAACGTTTGCCTGGTGACCAGGAAGTTCGAGTGAGAATCGTAGGTGAGCGGCACGTCTGAGGGAGCGAAAGCGAGGAGGACACCGCAAAGGCGGCGGCGCAACAGGGCGAAGAGGAATCATCGGCCCTCAACGCCCGTTGTCAGCACGACTGTCGCCACTGCCGAACCAACAAGCTGGTGGAAAAAACTCCTGGCGCGAATAACCGGTAGGCGGGAAGCCCCTGCAGGCAGTCTGGAAAGGCTGGGCCAGGTGATCGGTTACCGGTTTCGGAACCGTGAACTCCTGGAACAGGCGCTGACTCACCGGTCCTCGCTGTCGGGAACGCGCAGAAGTCGATTGGTTTCGAACGAACGGCTTGAGTTGCTCGGTGACGCTGTGCTCGGACTTGCGGTCACCGAGTTTCTTTTTAAGCGCTTTCCCCGCAAGCCCGAAGGCGAACTCACCAACATGAAATCCGTGGTTGTGAGCCGCCGCATTCTGTCGCGCGTGGCACGTGACCTTCACCTCGGCGACTACATCTTGATGAGCACCGCCGAGGAACGCAGCGGCGGCCGCCAGCGGCCCAGCATCCTGGCGGACACGCTGGAAGCGCTGGTGGGGGCTCTTTACCTGGACGGGGGATTTGGCGAGGCCATGCGATTCGTTCGCCGCTTCGTACTGGCGCAGATGAACGAGTTCCTGAGTGAGGAGCTGTACAGGAATTACAAAAGCGAGCTTCTGGAATACGCTCAGGCGCGCGGGTGGGGAAATCCCGTCTACTCGGTCCTCAAAGAAGAAGGGCCGGATCATGACAAGACCTTTACGATTCAGGTTTCCGTGGCCGAGAAGGCCCGCGGCGTGGGAAAGGGGCCCACAAAGAAGCGCGCTGAACAGCTCGCAGCTCGCGAGGCACTGAAACAACTGGGTGTCGTACGAAACTGAGGGTGCCATGGACTACTTTCTGAGCGAAGAGGAAAAAGAACTTCAAGAGCTTACGCGACGCATCGCGAACGAAAAGGTGAGGCCCGTAGCGGCCAAGTACGACAGGTCAGGTGAGTTCCCCTGGGAAATGGTCGATGTGTTCCGCGAGGCGGGCCTGTTTGCGGTAGCCATCCCCGAAGAGTACGGCGGCTTGGGGATGGGCGTCTTTGGCCTGGCCTTAGTGACGGAGGAGCTTTCCAAGGCTTGTGGCGGCATTGCGCTGTCGGTGGCAGGCACGGCGCTGGGGGCTTTCCCGCTGCTAATCGCCGGCTCTCCTGAGCTGAAGCAGCGCTACCTTCCGCGGCTTGCGGAAGGCGAGATGCTGGCTGGTTTTTGCTTGACGGAGCCGGAAGCCGGGTCGGACGCCGGGGCCATCCGTACAACCGCTGTGAAGGACGGGGACTACTACGTTCTGAACGGGACCAAGCATTTCATCACCAACGGTGGCGTGGCCGGTATCTACACGGTGATCGCCATGACCAACCCGAAGAAAGGTGGGCGCGGCGCTTCGGCGTTTGTTGTCGAGGCTGACACCCCCGGCTTGGTGATCGGGAAGAAAGAAGACAAGATGGGCATTCGGGCCTCCGCGACGGCGGAGATCCACTTTGAAAATTGCCGCATACCGAAGGAGAATCTGATCGGGCGTGAGGGGCTCGGATTCATCGTGGCACTGCAAACGCTGGATCAGTCACGTCCCGGAGTGGCAGCGCAGGCGCTGGGAATTGCCCAGGGCGCGCTGGATTTGGCCGTGGACTACGCGCGGCAGCGCAAGCAGTTTGGCCAATCCATCTCGTCGTTCCAGGCCATCCAGCACATGCTCGCCGACATGGCCACTCAGATCGAAGCTGCCCGGG
>JAADFT010000253.1 GCA_013152765.1 Calditrichota bacterium
GAAGAAATCGGCGTCCGCCCGCATTCATTTGCGGTTTGCTTCGAGCTCGATGTTCCCAAGTCGCAACCTCTACTGGTTCTCCTGATTGCGAAGAAATCAGCGTCCATCAGTGTTGATCTGCGGTTCGCTTCGAACCGGGTGAAGTTGCGGTCTGCCCCGCCGCCAGCAAGACCTGCGTTTTCGCTTGATTTTCCTCGCGAATGGCGGTATTTTGTGGGCCGGACAGGCAGAGACCCGTACACTGGCACCGTTTGGGCAACTGCGGATGAAAATCTACACGAAAACAGGCGACCAGGGCAAGACCGGCCTTCTGAGCGGTGAACGCGTGTGGAAAGACGACCCCCGCCTGAGAGCGGTGGGCTCTGTGGACGAGCTGAACGCCTGGCTCGGATGGATCATTGCCAAGACGCCGTGGCAGGACCTGCGCGAGCAGCTCAGCGCCATTCAGCAGGACCTGCATCTGCTGGGCTCAGATCTGGCCTGCGGCAGCGCAGAGCAGCAGGGGCGGTCGTGCCTCAGGTTGTCCGACGATGCCACGACGCGACTCGAGAAATGGATCGACGAGCTCGAGGGTTCTCTGGAACCGCTGCGGTTCTTCATCCGCCTGGGCGGCGCCGAAATCGCGGCCATGCTTCACATTGCCCGCACGGTCTGCCGCCGGGCTGAGCGAGAGGCAACCCCCCTGCAGCGCGAAGCTGATCTGCGTGAGGCGGTGGCAACGTACCTGAATCGGCTTTCCGACTACCTGTTCACCGCTGCCAGGGTAGCAAACGCCCGCTCGGGCATCGGCGACCAGCCCTGGAACGCCGGTTCGTGACACTGCGGGACCGCACTTAGACGGAAGGGTTGGCACATGCGACTTCTGCTGCTACTTGTGCTTGCTGCGGTCATCGGTAGCGTTGGCGCGGCGATTGCTGGCCAGAAGCGTCAGGGCTGCCTGATCAACATCGTGATCGGGTTCGTTGGTGCGGTAATCGGCACCTGGCTTGCAGCTCAGCTACACGCTCCCGTTTTCCTGGTGCTGTTTGGTGTTCCGGTGATCTGGGCCATCATCGGAGCGGCGCTTTTCATGGCTGTCATTGGTGCCATTGCTGGTAGACGATGATCCGCCTCGCAGCGCGTTGTCTGGATCGCTCGACGGTTCTGTACCTCCGTCTCCTGCGGCTGATCAACGGCCGGCGGGAGCACATTCAGTGTCGACCGCCGGGGTACAAGCTCGGTGTCCTGCGCCCCGAGTCGGGCGCGAGCTTGCGGCAGCATTTGCGCGAAACGCTCCAAACAGCACCGCTTCCTCAAGTCAGTCTCGAGCCTCGGAAAGCCACCTCGTCTCACAACGAGCTGATCTTTCGTTTCTCAAGCCCGCTTCCCTGCGGTATTCCGAACAACGATCAGGTTCACGGCTACGCCTGGCTCCACGGCGAGGTTGGCCAGGCGCCCGCGGTGGTGCTGGTGCACGGCTGGATGATGAGCCACTTCCGTGGGCTCCACCCGCTTGCCGAGGCTTTTTTCGAACGCGGCCTGGACGTTTACTTCTTCGAGCTTCCCTACCACATGCACCGCAAGCCGCCGGGGGCTTTCTCCGGGGAATGCTACTACGGCGCGGAAGGGCAGTTCACGGCGGACTCCGTGCGTCAATCTCTGCTCGACGTCGGGGTTTTTCTGCGCTGGCTGAGGGCAAGCGGCGCCCCAAAGGTTGGCGTCTGGGGAGTGAGCCTTGGTGGGTGGATCGCTTTGCTCACGGCCTGCTACTGTGAGGACGTCGATCTTGTCGTGGCCACAGTTCCGGCCTGTTGTCTGGAACGACTTTCGCGCGAGTCCCTCCTTAGCAAAAAGCTGATGCCCAAGTGGCGGGCGGCAAGTCCTGCCGAGGCCGCCGAACAGCTTCACGCTTTTGACCCAGTTTACCTCGAGCCTGTGGTTCCGGCGGAGAAGATCGTGGTTGTGGTGGCGAACCACGACGAAATCGTGCCAGCTCGTTTCCCCCTGACCCTGGCGGAGAAGTGGAAGGGAATCTCGGTGTTGCGCTACCCTCACGGGCACATCAGCATCAACATGTCCGCGAAAATGCGAAGAGAGGTGGCAGCCCTTGCTGGACAGGCTCTGTATCCAGAGGGAACGCACGCCGAACTGCACCACAAAGGGGTGAACTGATGGGGTATGCGTGGTTTTTCTGGACGGCTTTTGTGGCTGCCCTCCTGTGGCTCTTAGCTCTTGGCTGGCGCGAACGTCTGTCGCCCTGGCGCTGGGCAGTGTTGGTTCTCGCCGCGGTTTTGCTGGGCCTGGTCGGCTCTAAACTGGGCGCCGCGGAGCCACGCCTGTGGATCGACGCTTTACGCACACGCCGCCTTCCGGTGGTTTGGGACAAGAGCTGGTTCGGCGGACTGGCTCTGGCTGCGTTTGGACTGCTTTACCTGCGCCGGAAGCTTGGACTCCCGAAGCGCGCTCTTGACCTGTTGGTCGCTCCGGCTTTCGTGGCGATGGCCCTGGGCCGGGTGGGCTGCCTGGAAGGCGGCTGCTGCCTCGGCACACCCACGTCCTTGCCGTGGGCATTTCACGTCGTGGACGGAGTGGGGGTACACCCAATTCCCGTCTACGAGATGGTTTTTGCCCTGAGTCTGGTGGCCATTCTCAGCAGACTTCGTCACCCGCCGGGCAGGCGTTTCTCGCTTGCCTTGTTACTGTACTTCGGTTTCCGGTTTGTCGAGGGGTTTTTGAGGCCTGGCGAAACCGTTCTGGTGGGGCTCAAAGCGCAACAACTTGCGGCCCTTGTGTTGCTCGGATTCTGGCTCTGGTACACCGCGGCTGAAACACGTAGAAGCGACGCGACACCGCCAGAAGCGTGGCAGCACCCGGGTAGCGCGCTGGTTGGCCTGACGGGGTTTGCCCTTCTGTTCGCTGTGACCCTGGCTTCGCCGCTGGAGCGTTTAGTACTGTGGACGGCGTTTGCCCTGGTCCTCGGAGCCTCGGCTGCCTGGATTGCGCTGAATCGGTCGCTGGCCGCCGGTGTTTGGAGGCGCTGGGCTCTCGGACTCGGTCTTCTGGCTCTGGTGCTGAGCCTGGGCACACGATTCCCGGCTGGAGCGGACTCGCTCGGGCAGGCGGAGTCGCTCTGGCGCGTCGGGTTTGGGGGAGACCTGGCGCGCTACGAGGAAACGTGCGGCGGAATGCACGACGTGCAGTTGGGCGCTGTGAGGGTCGAGCGTGTCCTTCGCGAACCCAGCGGTGTGGAAGGGCGAGCGGGTGTCCAGGTTTACACAGGGGTGGACGAGTCGAGCTACGAGCGTTCGCGTTTTTTTGTCGTGAACCCGTACGCGGCGCTGGACAGCCGCTGGATTGGTGTGGCCGGCGGTGTACACCTCGGCGACTTGGTGGTCGACGGCGATCGCCGGACGAAACCCCTGCCAGCGTTTGAACTTCGGCTGGGCCCCCGAGATCTACTGTTCGTTTACGCCGGAGTTGGAGAGACCTTCCCGGGAGGCGCGCCTGTCCCGAGTTTTCGCATGGGTCTGGGTTTCGGTTTGGGAAACCTGGGCCGCTTTCGTTTCGGTGTCGGCTTTACGGGCTGGTATGCCGAGCCGCGCTTCCGACTTCCTTCTGGAGTGGAGATTCTGGCCCGTGGTGCAATGTCGGAGCGCACGCACGAGTTCGGAGTGGGGGTTTCTGTGCCGTTCGCGAGGAAGACACGGTGAGCGCGCGCACGACGTTTTTCTTGCTGCTGCTCGGCTTCCCGCTCGTTGCACGCGGGCAGGAGGGCGATTTCCGGATTCCGCGGCCGGTGCCCGACCGTTTTCCCCTGAATGGCGCTTACCTGTACGCGGAAACGAATTTCGGTTACCCTCACTGCGGTGTAGACATCCTGGTGAACACGGGGGATTCGGTGTTTTCGGTTTGCGACGGGATTGTGGACGGCAAGGGCTACGAACCGAGCGGTTTCGGCAAGTACGTGCGCCTGCGCTGGCGCTGGAACGGCCGCTGGGTGTGGTTTTACTACGCTCACCTCTCGCGGCACGATTTCCTGGATGTGGGCGACAGCGTCAGAGTCGGCACGCTCGTAGGCCTGGCCGGGAGCACGGGCAACAGCACCGGACCGCACTTGCATTTCGAAATTCGGGAGAACACGCCGGACCCCGGGCGGCACCGCAACCGTCGCAACCCGGAGCTGTGGTTCGCGATGCACGGATTGGGCGCCATCTACGGCCACGTTCCGGACGACCCCGGCGGGACGCGGCTGAACGTGGTGCCAGATCCCAAACCGCGTCCGCCCTACGTCAACTATGGTTGGACCCTCACCTACACCTTCGACGGCAAAATCGGCAGCGACGACGTGTACCACGAGAACTGGGCTGTGGGGGACGTTGTGCCTGGCACTTACGTGATCACGTCGGAAGACGGGCGCTACCGGCGCGTGGTCACGGTGGGGCCGGGACAGGTGGTGAATGCAGACGAGGCCAGCGTTGTGGCAGAAGAAGGGACCCTGGAGCAACCTGGTTCCTACCTTCTTGTCAGGGCGTGGCCAAATCCCTTCCGCGGTTTTCTGCACGTGGGTTACCGTCTCGCAGGTGGTGAGCCTGTGGAATGCCAGATTTTCGA
>JAADFT010000254.1 GCA_013152765.1 Calditrichota bacterium
TGGCCTCTGAACCCAGGAAAACCAACACAGCAGCTTTGAAACAGACTGTTTCGAATGGGAAGCGTCAAAGAGTCCACATTGCCACCGTCAAACCGTGTGCCTTTTGACTCAGTTCCAAGGTCTACGCTCGATCGTGGAGTCCGTTTGAAATGCGGTTCAGCACCGAGCTGCTTCCTACCAGCCTGGAGACCAGTGCTTCGCCCCCCAGCACGTCGAAAACCTTGTCAGCACCGTTCCCTGCCCGTCCAGTTGCAGGTCAGGCCGCGTCTGGGCGTCTGCGAAACTTACGCCCACCTTCCTCTTGCGTTTCTGAGCCAGAAACTGTAAGCTACACTGCGCTGATTTCACCGATGCGTCCGTCCTTTCTTGGACAGACGGACGGCTTGCAGGCTTTCGAACCCAGTCAATTTCGGGAGCTCGGTCATGGATTCAAACGGAATCAGTCGACGCGCGTTCATCAAAACTGGCGCGGCTCTGGCTGCGGGCGCCAGCGCCTTCCCGAGTCCGTTTCTTAAGACAGGCGAAAAGGCCAGCGCTCGCCCCAACATCCTCCTTCTGTTCGCCGACCAGCACCGCGGCGACGTACTCGGATGCGCAGGCGACCCGCTTGTCCGTACCCCGGCTTTGGACCGTTTGGCCAGCGAGGGAACTCGCTTCGACCGGGCTTACACGCCCAGCCCGGTTTGTGTGCCGGCCCGGTACGCGCTGCTCACCGGACGTTACCCACACCGAAGCGGCTGCACCGACAACGGCGACCCCATGAGCGCGGAGTTGCCGACGATCCCGGGACTTCTCGGCGACGCCGGCTACCAGACGCTGGGCATCGGCAAGATGCACTTCCACCCCGTCCGCGGCCCCTTCGGTTTCCAGAAATTGCTGCTCAGCGAAGAGATCCCCGCCAGTCCAGAGCAGGACGAATTCCTCCGGGATCTGATTGCCGCCGGCTTCGGCCATGTGCACGAACCACACGGCGTGCGTAGTGAGCTGTACTACATCCCCCAGGTCTCACAACTCCCGGCGCATCTGCACACCACCTGGTGGACTGCCGACCGGACAATTGAGTTCTTACGAGAACGCGACCGCTCCCGGCCGTTTTTCGTGTGGACGAGCTTCATCAAACCGCATCCGCCTTTCGATCCGCCCGTCCCCTGGAACAAGCTCTACCGCGATTTCGAAATGCCTTTGCCAGCTCGCGAACCCAACTCCGACCTCACCACGTGGCACATGCGGTACCAGAACCACTACAAGCGTCGCGACGCAGGCATCGATGAAAACCTGGTTCGAGCCCTCCGCGCAGCCTACTACGCGTCCGTGTCGTTTGTGGATTACAACATCGGGCGAATCCTGGAAGAACTCGAAAAGCAAGGCGAACTGGAACGCACGCTGATCGTGTACGCCGCCGACCACGGCGAACTACTCGGCGACTACGGTTCCTGGGGCAAACGCTGTTTCTACGATCCTTCAGCGCGAGTCCCCCTGATCGTGCGCTGGCCGGAGCAATTCCCAACGGGCCACGTTTGTCACGCCCCAGCTTCCCTCGTTGATCTGCTGCCGACTTTTCTGTCCGCGGCTGGCCTCAGCCAGCGCCATCTTGCTGTTGACGGGGAACCACTGCAACGGGTGGCCACAGGTCAGATTGACCGCACGTGGATCCTCGGCCAGCTCGCCAGGCGACGACATGGCGTCTACTTCCTTTTCGATGGGCGCTTCAAGTACATCTACTCGTCCCCCGACCAGCGGGAGTTCCTCTTGGATGTGGAAAAGGACCCATTCGAGAGGACGAACCTGGCAAGCCGGTTAGAAAACGTTACTCAGAGCCTGCGGAGTCAGCTGGTTGCCCGTTTTCGCGAGGATGGCTACACAGAGCCGCTGGACAAGACCGGGGAAAACTGGGCACTTTTCGAACCGCCGCCCGAGCCGGCGCCACCGCCTTCGCACTTCACACAAGACGCCCGCTGGACGGATCCTTACCTGCACATTCCTGGATACGAACGGGACAAATCCAGCGGCTGAAAATGGGGTGGGTTCTCTTCCGTAGGAGCGCGTGATCTGCTGGCTGGGGTGGAAAGTCAGTTTGACGCAGGCAAGCTTGTTTGAGCCGGTGTGCGGGCTGCCCGGTTGGAGAGGGTCAAATCAAGCAAGGGGTGCTTCGATCGAAGCACCCCTTGGCAGATTTAAGACGTGGTTGGATTTCAGCGCTTCCAGGGGGGGACTTCCGGAAGCAGTTTCTCGAACTCTTCGATCAGTTTCCGCTCGTACTCCCCAGCGTACGTGCCCTCGAAGAATCGGTCAATTGCCTCCTCGTAGAATCGCTGCCAGGATTCTTCTTCGTGTCCCGGGTTGATCGGGTAAAAAAGCATGTTGTTCGCACGAGCGGCCTTCAGGTCGCCGGGAGCATCTCCGACCATCAGCATGTGACCTTCCGGATACTTGCCGCCTGCTGCCAGGCGCAGGTGCTCCGTCTTCGTGCCCAGTTCCTGGCCAGCGATCAGCGCGACGTACTTGTCCAGGTCGTGTTCCTTCCACTCCCTCTCCAGCGCTTCCGTCGGCGTCTGCGACACCACAATGATGTCCGCCTTTTCGCGAAGTTTCTCGAGGCTTTCGCGAACGTACGGGAAAGGGGGCACTCCCTTCACGATGTCTGCGATTGTCCGATTTACGGCCTCGCTCCATTCGAGCGTCTTCTTCAAAATGGGGTCGCCCGTTTTTTCCACCGCCTCCTTCAGGGTCGCATTACTGAGCGGCACACCCGAATTGACGTACTCGCGCAGACTCGGTACCTCCGGAATCTTGACGCCGCGCCGTTGCACCTCAGGCCGCTCTTTCAGGAGGTCAAAGACCATGAGGAGAGCTGGAAACCGGTTCGTTCCGCGCCATTTTGAGTAAAGGTTCACGAATTCGGCGGCTTCACGGGCGTACTTCGCAACCGGTTGCAGATCCCAGTACTTGATGATGTTCGGGATGAAGCATTCCTTGTGCTTGATCTCCATCGAGTCGAACACACAACCGTCGGAATCTAACCCGACGAAGAAGTCGTGCTTCGGTTTGAACGCCTTCAGGACTTCCTGGCCGGAATGTGCCATCACTGTCCCTCCACGCTACGTCGTCTTGGCAAATTAGCGTTTGATTCGTGCAGAGCCGCCCTTCATCACATGTTTGACTTCATCCAAAGTGACCATGCTTGTGTCGCCGCGGGTGCTCTGTAGTAGCGCGCCGTGAGCGGCGCCGAAGTTTACGATGTCCTGTGGCGGCATGTTGTTGAGGAAACCGTAGATCATGCCGCTGCAGAAGCCGTCGCCACCGCCGACGCGATCTTCGATTTCGAGTTTCTCGAATCGAACCGACTCGTAAAATTGGCCGTCGTAATACATGATCGCCGACCAGTTGTTCAGGAGACCACTCAAAACCTCGCGAAGTGTGGTGGCTACCACCTGAATATGCGGGTACGTCTCCACCACCCGCTTGACCATCTTTTTGTAAGCTTCGATTGGGAGCTGCTTGAGGTTCTCGTCAACACCTTCCACTTCGAAACCCAGGACCTTTTGAAAGTCCTCTTCGTTACCAATCAGCACTGAGATGTAAGGCACCAGTTCTTTCGTGGTTGCGATGGCTTGTTCGCTTGTCCACAGCTTGCTGCGGAAATTCAGATCGTAACTCACGACCGTACCGGCCTTGTGGGCCGCTTCCATCGCCTCCTTCACGACCTGAGCCGTGGTCTCGCTGAGCGCGGTAAAAATGCCGCCCGTGTGGAACCACCGGACTCCCCGTTCCACGAAAATCCGCTCCCAATCGACCTCGCCCGGCTTCATGTGCGCCGCAGCCGAGTGTCCCCGGTCGTACATCGTAACGCTGGCACGCACGCCGATGCCCACTTCTGTGAAATTCAAGCCGATCCGATCTCGCTTGCCCACACCGTCGTAGGGCACCCACACGACTTCGCTGATGTCCATCCCGCTGGCCCGCGCGTGATTCCGGATAAACCACCCCAGCGGGTTGTCCACCAGGCGCGACACCCAGCCTGTGCGAAGCCCAAGGCGCGAAAGTGCGTAGGCCACGTTGTATTCCCCTCCTCCGGCCCAGGCTTCAAAATACGGCGTTAACTCGATCCGCTGATGTCCGGGGGGGCTGAGCCGAATCATGCACTCCCCGAGAGAAATCAGATCTAACTCACAGGCTTCTTTCGGTTTGATCTTCAACGGCATTTGGCACCTCCCAAATGGCTAAGGCAGTTTTACGCCGTTCAGCGACCGATTATTACGAAATCGCCGAAAAGATACCGATAACATGCGACATTTTCAAGGGAAATTGCGGGTTCTCCGCGCTCGAATCGTCGGACTTTTGAGCAGGCTTTCTGCGAGAAAGTAGCCGGTTCGTTTTAGAACACCTTTTCTTGATAAACACGCTTCTTTCTCTGGGCGCATTCCTTGCGGTCTTCTACACACGAGCGTTGGCCCGTAGATCCCATGAAAGCGGCAACAAGCTGCCGCACTCCACACAGCGCACCCTGGACGCGCAAAGCGCGTCTCTCCGACTCACACCGAGCCACGGTGACACGCAGAGCCGACAACGCCCCGCACATGAGAAACTCCG